>JBFIJP010000231.1:0-6765 GCA_041600695.1 Thermoplasmatota archaeon
CCGTCGAGGTGGATCGTCTGGCCATGGTAAACCTGCCAGGGGCCGTCGTCCAGGCGGAACTCGACGCGGTCGACGCCCGAGGCCGGTGCCCCGACGTTGCGGTCGCGTGTGTCGAGCACAACGCTGGGGGCGGCCGACCAGGCCAGTTGGCTGCTGGGAACGCCGTTGAGAAGGAGCGTGGTGTGGGGCGCCAGGGTGTCTTCCACGATGCCACGGGTGCGGTCGAGGCGCAGGACCCGGCCGGCTGCCACGTCAAGGTACTCGGAGATGCCGCCGTCGGGCCAGTGGACCTTGATTCGATCGGCCGTGGCCGCGTCGCCGAGGCCGAAGTCGAGCCGTTGTGAGTTCTGTGAACTGTAACTGCTGCCAGCCTGAACCTCCAGGGTTTGGGCGACGCCGTTGGCTTCGAGGACCACGCGCGCGCCGACCGCGTGCACATTGGGGCCGGATTGTCGCAACAGCAGGGAAAGCCAGTGGTTGGGGTGGCCCTCCGCGCGCAGGAACTGCACGGTGGCGTTGCCGTTGTTGACCAGCACGATGTCCGTGTCGCCGTCCAGATCGTAGTCGGCGAAGGCGGCGCCGCGGGTGCTTCCAAGGGCTTGGGCCCCGGGGCCGGAGTGGCTGCTTCGGTCCACCCACAGCCGATCGCCGGGGGACCCATCGCCGGGGTCGTTGTAGTAGAATCGGGTGGGTTGCTCGAAGCCCTCGTACCACGGCTCCGTGTGGCCGAAAGCAGCGACGATATCTAGGTCTCCGTCGCGTTCGAGGTCCACGAAGGCGGTTCCCCAGCCGACCAGTTCTTCCACGTTGGCAAGGCCGTCCTCGCCGCTGCGCCGTTCAAACTGGAGGTTACCTAGGTTGCGGTAGAACCCATGCTCCTGCCAGGAGTAATGCGTGAAGTAGAGGTCGGGGTAGCCATCCTGGTCGTAATCGCCGGAAGCCACGCCCATGCTGGTGCCCTCATCGGCGAGGCCGGCCCAATCGGAGGCGTCCTCGAAGGTGCCATCGCCGCGGTTGACGTAGAATTCATTGACAGAGTAGTCGTTGGCCACGTAGAGATCGGGGTCGCCGTCCAGGTCGGCATCCATCCAGATGGACCCCAGGGTCTTGCTCCCCCGGGACCCGTTCTCGTGGCGCCCCTGCACGCCCGCCGCCTCGGCAACGTCGCTGAACACGCCGTCGTCGTTACGCAGCAGGAAATTGAGTTGGCCGTAGTGCTCCTCGGGACCGCGCCGGGTATCCGTCCAGGTGGAGTCGACGTAGTTGCCAACGAACAGATCAAGGTCGCCGTCGCCGTCGTAGTCGGCCCAGGCCGATGTGATGCTCATGCACAGGTACGCGCCGCAGCCGCCGGACGGGTTGATGTGGCTGCTGGCGGAAACGTCCGTGAACCGGCCGCCGTCGTTGCGCAGGAGCTGGTTGTCTCCCAGGTTGGCCACGAAGAGGTCTAGGTCTCCGTCGCCATCGAAATCGGCCGCCGTGCAGGCGTACCCGAACCGGTTGCTGTCGGCGCCGCTGCCCGCCGAGACATCCTCGAAGGAGCCATCCCCGACGTTGCGGTAGAGGGCATTGCGGGGATCGAAGCGGTCGTTGAAGCCCACGGCGTTGGGGTTCTGGTCGTTGTAGCGCTGGTTGACGAGATAGAGATCCTCGTAGCCGTCGCCATCAAAATCAAGCCAGCACGCGCCGCTGCCCATGATTTCATAAAAAGCCGGCCAAGGGTCGAAGAACCCCTCGTCAGCGTCCATTTCACCCGCCAGGCTGAACGCCAGTCCAACCTCCGATGCAACCTCGTCATACGCCACCGCAGCAGAGCCCTGCTGGGCGTCGGCCAAAAGGGCCGGAAAGCCCACCATAAGCAATGCGAGGGCAACAGCTACCGACTTCATTCCACCAACCGCGTGCAACATCCTCTCAGCCCATTTGACCGTTGTTGACTCCCGTGCGGGGCCTTGCGGTGCAGGGCCGGTCCTGGCGGCACCAGCGCTTCCCCCAAGCCGCAGGCGGTGAGCCGGCCGGAGGTGGCGACTTGGGCGACCTGCATTGGGTTCAGGGGTGCATGACGACCACATCGATGGCACGGGGCAGGCTGTTGCCGGCCTCGTCGAAGGCATCGACGCGCACACGGTACTGGCCAGGAGGAACCTTGCTCACGTCCCAGGCCCACGCGTAGGGGGCCTCCGCGTCCACTGCCTGCACGTGGCCGTCAAGCTTGAAGACGACGCGGTCCACGCCGCTAAATTCGTCGCTCGCGGTCACCTCAACAACATGGGTGCCGTCGTCGACTGGGTCTCCGGCACGAATCACCCACGCATTGGTCTGGAAGGGCACCTGGAACTCGGTGCCGCCAGCGTAGGCCATGCCTGCGCGGGGGCTGTCGATGCGGACGCCGGGTGCGTGAAGGTCGATACGAATCTCCTCCTCCATGATCGGGCCTTCGTTGCCTGCCAGATCGATGGCCTGGTATGCGATGTGGTGGTGTCCCGAGGTGTCCATCCTCAGGGGGCCCGTGTAAGGCGCCCAGCCGGCGCCATTCAGGCTGTACCGGATAACGTCCACGCCGCTCAGGTCGTCCTTGGCGGACAGTTGCACCGCGACGGGACCCACCCACCAGCCGTCCAGGCCCTGCTCTCCCTCCAGGGCATGGCTGGCACTCGGTGCGGTAACGTCAATGACCACGCGCAGCGATCGCGTGGGTTCCCAGTTGCCCGCCCGGTCGACGCTGCGAACCGAGAGTTGGTGGCTGCCGGTCTCCCCAAGCACCAGCGACCCGGCGTAGTCTTGCCAGGGGCCGTCGCCCAGCCGGTACTCGACCCGATCCAGGCCGGCGGGGGTGCCCACGTTACGGTCGACGGCATCCAGCACCACTTCCACCGGAGTGGTCCACCAGTACTGGTCGTGGTTGCCATTGAGCACCAGGCGCGTGACCGGGGATAGGGTGTCCATGACAACGCCCAGGGTGCGGTCGATCCGGATCGCCTGGTTGGCTGCCATGTCGACGTATTCGGAAATGCCCCCCTCGGGCCAGATCACCGTGATCCGGTCCGCCGAGGGCGCATCTGCGAGGCCAAAGTCGAGCCGCTGGGAGTTCTGCGAAGCGTAGCTGCTGCCCGCCTGCAATTCCAGGGTCTGTGCCCGGCCGCCTGCCTCCACGGTGACCCGGGCGCCGATGGCGTGGATGTTGGGTGCCGGCTGCCGCAAGAGAAGCGTGAGCCAGTTGTTGGTGACGCCGTCGGCGCGCAGGAATTGGGCGGTGTCGTTGGCGTTGTTGACCAGGACGATGTCTGTGTCGCCGTCCAGATCGTAGTCGGCAAACGCGGCGCCGCGGGACACGGCCTTGACGGCTGCCCCGGGGCCGGAGGCGGCCGACCGGTCCACCCACAGGCGGTCGCCAGGCGTGCCGTCGCCCGGCTCGTTGTAATAGAATTTCGTGGGCTGGTCGTAGTCGTCGAGGAAGTGCTCGGTGTGCCCGAAGGCGGCCACAAGGTCCAGGTCGCCGTCCCGGTCCAGGTCAACGAAGCTGGTGCCCCAGCCAACGAGGCGTTCCCGGTTGGCGAGGCCATCCTCGCCGCTGCGGCGCTCGAACGTGAGATCGCCCTGGTTGCGGTAGAATCCGTTCTCCTCGTGGGCGTAGTGGGTGAAGAAGAGATCCGGGTAGCCGTCCTGGTCGTAGTCGCCGGAGGTGACTCCCATGCTGGCGCCCAGGTCGGCCAGACCCGCCGCCTCCGAGGCATCCTCGAACGTGCCGCCGTGGTTGACGTAGAAACGGTTACGGCTGATGTCGTTGGCGACGTAAAGATCCAGGTCGCCGTCCAGGTCGGCGTCGAACCACACGGCGCCCAGGGTCTTGCTGCCGTGGCGGCTGTCCTCGTGCAGGCCCGCGACGCCAACCGCGCGGGCCATGTCGGTGAAGTGGCCGCCGTCGTTGCGCATCAGGAAGTTGTATTGGCCGGCATGGCCCTCAGGCATGCGCCGGGTATCCGTCAGGCTGGTGTCCACGTAGTTGCCGACGTACAGATCTAGGTCGCCGTCAGCGTCGTAGTCACCCCAGGCGGTGGAAACCGTCATGCACGGGTCAGCCCCGCAGGGCCCGGGGTTGATTCCGGTGGCATCGCTGACATCCACGAAGACGCCGGCGTCGTTGCGCAGCAACTGGTTGTCTCCAAGGTTGCCGACGAACAGATCCAGATCGCCGTCATCGTCGTAGTCCGCCGCCGAGCAGCCGAGCCCGAAGCGGTCGCTGTCGGCACCCGAGTCGGCGGATACGTCGGCGAAGGAACCGTCGCCAAGGTTGCGGTACAGTTTGTTGCGCGGGTCTAGGTCTTCGGCCCATCCTTCGGTGCTGGGGTTGTTGAGGTTGTAGCGCTGGTTGACGAGGTACAGATCCTCAAACCCGTCCCCGTCATAGTCCAGCCAGCAGGCCCCAGAGCCCATGACCTCTGGGAACGCGCCCCAGATTTCGAAGGGGCCCGCCGGGCCATGGACTTCGCCCGCGAGTCTGAAATCGATGCCAACGGCGCTTGCCGCGTCATCATACCGGATCGCTGTGGCGGCCGTTTCGGCGTCGGCCAGGCGCGTTGCAGGTACGACTGCCAGCAGAAGTGCAACAGCTACCACCCAGATTCCTTTCATGCCAACCAACCGATTCCGACAGCCCATCAAACCATATGACGGTTGTTGGGGGGGTGGGGTACCGTAACCTCACCCCGCCTCGATCGTATTTAAAGCGAGGTTCTGGAGGCTGCTTGCTGGGGGTCGGGCGGGACGCCGGGGACGCCGGGGACGATGGGGGCCCACTGGATCGGTTGAGGGGGGCCGGTTGAGGCACTCCATGGCCCGCGCCCGCACGTGTTTCCCAATCAGCGGTTTCGGCCTGCCCTCCCAGTGGGCAGAGGTCATGCCTCGCGGCGCCTGATGGGTTCGGGGCACGTCCCCGAGGTGCAACATGAGCGATGTCGAAGTGATCAGGAGCAGGCGCCGACGCCTGCTGAACGCCCTTTATGAGAAGACAGCCGGCGATGCGAACACGATTCTCGCCCTGGCAGACTTGGCTGCGGGACTTGGGCTGACCCTGGCGGAGGCTGCCGCCGTCGGCCATTACCTGGAGGCCGAGGGCTGGCTCAGGGTCGTGGCGCCTGACGGCCGCGTTGCCATCACGCACGCCGGGGTGCGGCATGCGGAGGCGCTCCTGTCCGGGCGGCCCCCCGACGATCCGACGCGGCCGCGGGTTCCCCCGGATCACCCGGGCTCCACGTTCGTTTGGGTTGAGAACGTGGGCCAGGCCATCATTGGCCCCGGGGCCCGTGGGATCCAGGGGGGTGCCACCATTGCGGTCGACCGGGTGGCTGACTTCGTCAGCGATGTCCGGCGCAGGCAGGCGACCCTGGAACTTGACCTGGAGGCGTGGCGCGACCTGAAGGAGCAGGTGGCCACACTGGAAGCCCAACTGGCGGCCCGCAGGCCCCGGCCGGGCGTCGTTCGGGAAGCGCTGGCGGCGGCCAAGCGGATTCTGGAGGCGGGCGCTTCGGGGGCGGCCGGGAGTGTTGCCACGGACCTGGCGCGGCAGGCGACGGCGCTGCTGGGGTAAGCCCGCCTTAGGCGCGTGCCTTCTGTGCCGACAGCCGGGCGAAAGCACCCCAGGGTTCGATGGTGCAGCTCTGGAAGCGGCTGCGCTCGAAGGCGGGGCGGACCTCGCTGTCCAGGCGCCGGTCGGAGTACCCCTGGACGTAGAACGCAGCTCGAACCGCTGCGTACACGCCGGGCAGGTCCGGCACGTCTAGGCCCTCGCGCATCTCCTCGGGTGTCAGGTCGCCGCGGCCTGTGAAGATCCACACCGATCCACCTGGGCGCAGCACTCGGTGGATTTCGTCCAGGACCGCTTCCGGCTTGCTCCATAGGTTGAAGCGTTCGCTGCTGACCACATGGTCAACGGTGCCGTCCTCGTAGGGAAGCTCGGTGGCGCGGCCCTTCTTGAACGTGAGTCCCGTCTGGTTCCCGTGCAGCTTCTTGGCGAGGGCGAGCTGGACGGAGTCAGAGTCGACTCCGTTGACGCGGGCGTCGGGGTTGTAGTGAGCAATGGCGTGGGCCAGGTCCCCGGTGCCGCATTCAACATCGACGATCCGGTAGGCGCCGATGGGGATTTCTTCGGCCACCCGGAGGTAGAGCCGTTTGCGCGCGGGGGCCACAAGCGTGGCGTAGAGCCTCGTCGGGTCGAGGGGGAGATTGGGGAGCAACGTGCCTCGATCGATGGGGTGCACGAAACCGTTTGCTTCGGCTCCCGGCCCGGGCGCGGGGGGGCCGCGCGGGGCTTTGGACCCGAATCCATGCGGCGCCCGGGACCCTGCTTTCCATTCGAAAAGCACAAGTCAGGTACACCTGCGCCGGCATAGGAATCCCCGAGGCCCCATCGGAAACCATGACTCCTCCAGCCACCCCCACGCCGCCAGCGCTTCACATCGCCATCCACGGCATGACGTGCGCCAGTTGCACTTCACGCGTCGAAAAAGCCCTCCTGAAGACGCCCGGCGTAGCCAAGGTCGCCGTCAACCTGGCGACCGAGCAGGCGACGGTTTGGCCGGCAGCCGGGGCTGCGGACCTAGTGCCGGAACTTTTGCAAGCGGTCGCAAGGGCCGGCTACCAAGCCAGCGTGCCCTTGCCGCCCCCGGCGGCCGGCGCGTTGTCCTTCGGGGTCACCGGGATGACCTGCGCCAGTTGTGTGGGGCGCGTGGAGAAGGCCCTGGGCGCCACTCCGGGCGTACGATCGGC
>JBFIJP010000232.1:0-6748 GCA_041600695.1 Thermoplasmatota archaeon
CAGGCGGCCTCGCAGCCGTTGCACACGATGCAGTCGGCGGCGAGCACCCAGGCCTTCTTCTCCTCGGCGACGTTGTCCTTGACCCACTTGCGCACAGCGTCCTGGTCGTTGGGGTCGCCGGTGTATTCGGTACTGGCTTCGACGACCTCAACCACCACCTCCTCGGCGGCGACGGGGGCAACCACGGGGGCGGCCTCGGCGGCGGGCGCCGCCGCAGGGGCAGGAGCTGGGGTGACGGGGGCCGCAGGAGCCGACGCGGCGGCGGGTGCGGCCGGCGCAGGTGCAGCCGCAGGTCGGGCGGCCGGGGCCGGAGTCGGCGCCGGCTTGCCCGCCTTGGCAGCGGCCTTGGCGGCACGCTCGGCGGCAGCCTGGCGGTCAGCGTCGAGGGTGTCCTTGACGGGCACCATCCACTTCTTGCTCTTCAGGTCCTTCTCGCGGGCCTGTTTGATGAGGTCGTCGACGGCGCCCTTCCAGTCGCCTACGATGCCGATGTCGGCGTACTGGAAGATCGGCGCCTGGGGGTCGCTGTTGATCGCCACGACCGTTCCAGACTCCTTCATGCCCTCGATGTGCTGGATGGCGCCGCTGATGCCGACGGCGATGTACAGCTTGGGGCGCACGCTGACGCCGGTCTGTCCGACCTGGCGGCTGCGCTCGACCCAGCCCTTGTCGCAGGCGGCTCGGGTGGCGGCGATTTCGCCGCCCAAGGCGTCGGCCAGTTCGCGCAGCTTGTCCCAACCGTCCGGGCCGACACCGATGCCGCCGGCCACCAGGATGGGCTCCTTGGTGATGTCGGCGCCCTCGTCGATGACGTAATCGAGAACTTCGGCGTGATAGGTCTGGCCGTCCAGCCAGGACACGTCGACGGTCTCGACGGGGCCGGAGCGGGCGGGGTCGGCGTCCAGCGGCTTGAAAATGCCGGGGCGGGCCGTGGCCATTTGGGGCCGGTGGCGGTCGCAGCGGATCGTCGCCAGCATCTTGCCGCCGAAGGCAGGGCGCCGGGCGAGCAGTTCGCCGTTGATGGCGTCCACATCCAGTTCCGTGCAGTCGGCGGTCATGCCGGCGTCCACCTGGACGGCCACCCGGCTTGAGACGTCGCGGCCCGTGTGCGTGGCGCCGATGAGAACGATCTCAGGCTTTCGCTCGGCGACCAGCCTGGTGATGACGTCCGCGCTGGGCCTTGCCAGCGGCGTCTTGAGGATGGGGTGTTCGCAGACGATGGCATCGTCCGCGCCGGCAGCGATGAGGCGCTGGGCCATGTCGCCCGTGTCATGGCCGAGGAGGACAGCGGTGAGTTTGCATCCGAGCTTCTCCGCCATGGGGCGGCCAGCGCCCAGCAGTTCCAGGGTCACGTCCTGGATGACGCCGGCGCGCTGCTCAACGATCACCCAGACGCCCTGGTAGGCGTCCAGGGACTCGGCGACGGCGGCGGCGCGCAGATGGATGGTTTCGTAGCGGCTCTTGGGGCGCATCAAACGACCACCCCCCGATCGAACAGTTGGCCGACCACTTCTTCGGCGCTGCGCACCTTGTCGCACTCGCGCTCGTCGCCGCTGGAGATGTCCACCTTGCCGACGATCGTGGGGCTGCCCTTGAGGCCCACCCAGGCGGGCTCCTTGATGTCGTCCAGTTGGCCGAGGTTCCAAATAACCAGATCGGCGTGGTGGCCGCGCAGCTTGCCGTTGAGGCTGGCGATGCGGGGGACGTTGATGCCCAGTTCGCAGGTGACGCAAGCCGGGATGGGCAGGCGGAGCACTTCGTGGCCGCCGCCAATCGAGCGGATGGCAGTCAGAAGCTCCGACTCGGGGTCCCAGTCCAGGTCGTGGATGTAGGTGGCCTGCTCGGTCATGAGGTGGCCGGCCACGCCGGGGCCGACCTGGCCCGTGGAAGCATCCGTGGTCTCCTCTCCAAACAGGATGATGTCCACGTCGCCGAACTCGCGGCTGATCTTCTTGATGCCCGCAGCCAGGGTCAGGCTGGTGGGGTACGTGTCCGCACCGGCAAAGGCGCGGTCGGTGATCAGAACGCCGCGGTCGGCGCCGCGCGCCACAGTTTCGCGCAGCATGACATCGAAAAACGGCGGCCCCATGGTGACGACGCTGACCTGCGCGCCAAAGCGGTCCTTGAAGCGCAGGGCCATTTCGAAGGCATTCTCGTCGGGGGGGTTGATGATGTTGCGCACCTTGGACCGGTCGAGCGTCTTCTTGACAGGATCGATGGTCAGGTCCGTCGCGTCCGGCGTCATCTTCATGCACACCGCCACATGCAGCGGGCGGCCCAGGCTCTTCACGACGTTCGGATCGGCGGACATGGGTGACGGGCCGTGCGACAAAGGGGTCTGTAATAAGCAATGCGACAAACCCGGCGCCGGCAGTTGCACGGTGACGGCACGGTGACGGCACGGCGACGGCACGGCGGCGGCAGGATGCTGGCGGCCGGTCGCCGATCAAGGGCGCGCCTCTGTGCCGCCGCCAGACGTCCAACCAAGGCCGACCGCGTCAGGGGTGGCGTGTGCACGCTGGCTCCATCACGCTTCGTCAGCCTTCGGGGGGCCGCAGCGCCCTTGCTGGTGGTAGGCCCGCGACGCGGCTCCCGTTGCGCGGGGTTCTTTCAAGATGACGCCGCTGCCCGGCTGGTCAAGGCGGGGATCGGTAGCGGACTTCGCCCTGGACAAGGAATCCTGAACCCATGCCCACACTAGCACGACCTCGCCGTGCCCTTGCGCAGCTCAAGGTTGCCCCCTTGGATTCGAAGGCTCATCGCGCCCCAATCTGGCGGCCACGAGGGCACACGGGCACTTCGGCGGCGGACGCCGCTGGCGGTCAAGGGGACCGGTTCGCCTATCATGTGGGCCAATTGCCGATCCATGCCGCGACGCCCGTGCCGGTGCAGGCCAAGCTGGAGGTCAGCACCCCGGGCGACCGCTACGAGCAGGAGGCAGACAGGATGGCGGACCACGTCATGCGGTCCCCTGAAGGAACCGTGCAGCGCGCATGCGCTTGCGGGGGACGTTGTGGGGACTGCGGCGACGAAAGGGTGCATCGGAGCGTGCAAAGACAGGCGGCTGCCGGTGGGGTCGGTGGGGTCGGTGGGGTCGGTGGCGTCTCCGCGGCAACGGCGGCCACCGTGCCCTCGCCCGTGGCGGCGACCAGTGACGCTGCTGGCCACGGCATCGTTCCCCCAGGCGGGAAGACGCTGGATCCGAAAACACGCACGTTCATGGAATCCAGATTTGGCCACGATTTCTCCCGGGTACGCATCCACGCCGGCCCTGAGGCGAACCAGAACGCCCGGGCCCTTGGGGCGCGTGCCTTCACGCTTGGCCAGGATGTGGTGTTCGGCGATGGCCAGTATTCGCCCGGCACGGTTGAGGGGCGTCGCCTTCTGGCACACGAATTGACCCACACGATCCAGCAGGGGCCAGGCGTTGTCCGGCGGGTGCCCACCGGGCCACAACTACCTGGAGGTCCCGTGCGAGAGGGAGTGGCCCTTCTCACGCCGACCATCAGCATCATACCGGACATCCTCGACACTGCAACGATGGCCGTCGGGCTCACCATGGGGCGGGCTCTGACCCCGGCCGAACTTGCGGTCCTGCAACCCATCTTCGGCCCACACCTGAATTATGCCGTCATTCGGATCTGCAGCAATCAGATCTGCTCGCCCGACGGCATTCCCCGAACCATCGGCAATTTGATTGCCACCGGCCCGGCCGGAATCAGCAATTCAACCCTGGTCCACGAGGCGGCGCACGTTTGGCAGCACCAGAACGGAATCCGCTATTCGTACATTACGTCCGCGCTCGTGTCGCAATTTGGAGCCTGGATCCTCACAGGCTCCCGTAGCGCGGCCTACAACTGGCGGATGTATTACAATAATTCGATCCCGTGGGCGGCATGGAATGCGGAGGCGCAGGCCTCCTACATCCAAGCCAACGGATTGCCTCCCCTCTATGTGTGGGGTACCGGCGGATTTCTTCCGGTTCCGTGAGGCGCCTCGGGGAAGGCGCCCCCAACCGGACGCTCCCGGCCGTCCGGGGCGTCCCGTGAAGCCGAGTGGTCCAGCCAGACCCAGAGTTTCTAGCGCCGGTCCACGGTTTCGGCTACGAAGCCCTCCGGCGTCGCACCGCCCGCCAGCAGGGCCCACAGCAGTTCGAAGCTGGTGGCCATCACGGCCTGCTGTGCATCGGACTCGGTGCCGTGGCCGGACAGACCATGCGCCTGCTCGACGGGATTCTCGGCGCCCAAGGCATGGCTTCCCGGCGTCGTGTCCTGGTCGCTGCCCTCTTCGCCCCGCAGGACAGTAACAAACCGGGTGTTGACGCCCTGCGCCGCCAGCGCTCCCGCCATCTGGGCGCCCTGATCGTACGGAACAAGGCCGTCGTAGAGGGCATGGATCACGTACACCGCATCGAGTCCCACGAAATCAGCGGCGCGCTGGGCAGGACTGCGGCGGGCAAACTCATCCGGGCAGACGGCGAACGAGCAGCCGGTGTCCCGCTCGATCGCGTCGGCCGCGGCGGGAAGGGCCGCACGGGCCTCTGCCCACGACTCGTGTAGTTGAGTGATGCCTTCGATGTCAAACCACACATCGTACAGGTCCGACTCCGCCACCGCGACGCCGCTGACCGCGCCGCCGAGACTAACGCCGAAGGCAACGACCCGGTCAATCATGAAACCAGCAGCGGCCAGGCGCGCCAGGGCGCCCTCTGTGGCCAGGTTCATGTCCTCGGCACCGCGCAGGATCGGCATTCCGGAGTTGTCGCGGTAATCCATCGCCAGGGCGGCCGCGCCATGCGCCACGACGGCTTGCATGTGGGGCCACCAGGAGCCCGTGGCATTGTGGCGGTAACCATGAGCCATCACCACCAGCGTGTCCACGCCGCCCGGGTCCGCAGGGTAGGCCAGGAACGCCTCCACGCCGTCGTGCGCCACGTCCGCCCGATCATACCACACCTCATCGCGGAGGGTCCACGTCTGCTCCGGCTCCCAAGGTCCGATCGCCGGGAGCTGCGGTACGAGAGCCAGCGCGAGCGCCAACGCCAAAATTGGCCTAACCACCATAGATGATAGGGATACGCTGGGGGGTCAGGAGGTTTGCGGTTACCCCATGCCCGGCCGGCAACCGCGCAAGGACCCAAAACCCCGCTGGCCGCAAGCCAGTCGGGTTCAGTGAGTTGTCAGACCTCCCGCTCAGATGCCGTAGGCCTCGTCGTGGTGCGCAAGCCGCAGCCACCGAACCACGCCTCCACCCTTAACGGGCTCAAAGATCAACACAAAGGAACCCATGACGTGGACGCGCCGCAAGCCATGCAACGTCCGTCGCACCGGCTTGTAATGCAACGGATTTTCTCGAATCTGGGCGACCTTCTTGTCCACGGCCTGGCGAAACGCCGCACCCTTGGCGCACCGTTTCCGGTAGTCCCGCTTGAACTCGGCGTTAACCTGGAGTTTCCAAGTCACAACAAGTCCCCGAGATCATCCACATCCTCAAACGCACCCTCCCGGATGCGTTCCAAGGCCGCCACGAACCCCGGCTTCATCGCCGGATCAAGGATGAACTCCTCGTACTGCTCCACGATGTGCTCAATCGCCGCCGACTTGCTCTTCATGCCATCGCGCGCCTTGACGACGTTGACGATCCGGTTAGCATGCTCACTGAGATCAATAACGGCTTTTGGCATGTTACTCGAAATAACGCCTCGTCACTCTGCGTACTTGATGATTGCGGCATCTGTAGGATCCGACACGGAGGTCTAACGGTCGAACTCAACCGCGCGGCGGAGCCGCGTCGGTTGGAGTGTCTTGTTGGGCGCCGGGCTCGTTCAGTCGTCAAGGGCGGCGAGGATTGCTTGCAGCGCTTCGCGAAATGCTGGCAGGTCGTCTTC
This sequence comes from Thermoplasmatota archaeon, assembly GCA_041600695.1. Taxonomy (GTDB): domain Archaea; phylum Thermoplasmatota; class E2; order JACPAO01; family JAHFTW01; genus JBFJVP01. The sequence goes on from JBFIJP010000232.1 coordinate 5,888, forward strand.
GACGACATTCCACACTTCGTTATAGTCCACGAAATCGTACTGGTGGATGACAATATCGCGCAGGCCAGCGATGCGCCGCCAGGGGATTTGCGGCGACTCGGCCCGCAGTTCTTGACTGAGTCGCTTGGTGGCTTCGCCAATGATTTCGAGGTTGCGAACGACGGCGTCCCGCATCATTCAATCGTCGAAGAACGTATCCCGCCCGGGTGATGTGTAGGCCATCACGGCGTCTACTGCGTCGAGCATGTGTTCCACGTGGAGCCGGTCCCGATTCGTTTTCACACGGGCACCGCTTCGGCAAGCACCGTCTCGCGCAGCAACGGATGGAGTCCCTGGCGCGTTGCCACATCGACTCGCACGCCGAGCAGGTCCTCTAGGTCTTGCTTTATAGCAATGTGATCCAGGAGGCTGCGATCTGGATCGAGATCAACGAGAATATCGATATCACTGGTTGCACCCGCTTCTCCACGGGCAACCGAACCAAAAACGGCCACATTTGAAGCACCGTGCCGCCGACAAGTCTCAAGGATTTCTTGGCGCCGCTCCTCAACAAGCTGACCGAGCGCCCCGGTTTTGGGCCGTGTGCGCCTCATCGGGTCAACCGTATGTTGTCCCCCGTTCTTAAATAGCGTTTTCGCGGGCGGTCGTGCTTCAATTGGCTTGGGCGGCCTACCGGACCTCGTTTTGGCCGTCCAACGGACCCCAGAGGCGTCCAACTTGTTCTTGAGCAGTTTTCCCTTGTTCCTCCCCCGCGTATAAGCGCCTGAAAAACCTTTGCCCTGTCCTTTCGCCGACCCCCGGCCAAACCCTAAACACGGTTCGGCTCGGCGGCGGGATAACACGCCGTTTCGGGTACTTGGG
>JBFIJP010000233.1:0-6723 GCA_041600695.1 Thermoplasmatota archaeon
TCCAAGATCGAAGTCAAGGCCGGCTCCCCAGGTTGCCCCGTAGAGCTGCGGCACGTCCACGATGTCAAGGTAGAGCTGCGTGAAAGGCACGCCAGCGCCCTTGCGGAAGTACGCCGTGATGCGGTCCAGGGTTCCATCGGTACTGATGGTTCCTCCGGCGTCGGTCCACCTCATGTGCAGCCCGGGCACGCCCTGGGCGCCGAGCGAGAGGATCATGTCGGCCGCATTGAACTGGAAGCCCACGGAACCGATACGGCCGCCTGCCAGGGGCAGGTCGAACGTGCTCTGGCTCCAGGAAGCTCCGGTAATCTGCGGGACATCCTGAATCGAAGCGCGCAAACTCAGCGTCGGACTCCAGGAGAAGCCCTGCACGATCTCCAAGCTGGCGCCGCCCAGGGCATCCGAGGTGCCCAGGGTGCCGCCCGCCGCCGTCCAGCTCGCCGACACGCCAGGGATCTGGTGCGCCTGGAAGAGCAGTTGGAGGTTCTTCGAGGGGTCCGCGTTGCTCAGAACGAGTTGCAGGACAGCGCTGCCGATGCGATCGCCCGACAGGTCAACCTCCATGGACCCGGAGGCCCAGGAGAACCCGACAGGAGGCAGGTGATGGATGTCAGCGAAGAAGCTGAGTCCAGGCCGGGAAACCGACGCATAGACACGGCCAATGGCGTCACCGGCAGGGATGCCGGGGTTCATGCCACCCTCGCCCCAGCCGAAGTGAATCTCCGACGGGATCGACTCGGCGAAGGCCGAGATGGTGGTGTCGCGCAGGGTGGCCGCCATGCCGATGGCATCCAGGCGGTCGCTCATGATGAGGTCCATGCCGTCGCGGGTGAACTCCATGACCACATCCATGGGGATTCCACGGACGTAGAACAGGATGTCAACCGCCTGGGCAATCAGGCGAACCGACAAGTCACGGATTTCCTCGCTGGCATGGTAGCCAATCGACGGGGTGGGCACCAGGCCGAAGTCCACCGAGATGTGCTCGGGGACGTTGCTGATGCACACTTCCAGCCGGTTGCTCTCCTTGCCGAAGCTCCAGCACAACGGGCCCTGGATGCGCAGATCCAGATCGATGGCGCCCAGGCCGCCGGCGAGGCCGGCGATGACGCCGCCCACATCGGGGGTCAGGCTGGCCATGCCGGTCACCTTGGCGGAGTACTGGCGAGCAGCACCCTCCACCTCGGCGAGCATGTGGTTGCCGGAGATGCCCAGGAATTCGTGGCTGCCCGCGCCGTTGACGACGTTGGAGGCAAGCACAGTTCCGGACTCAAGGGCGCCCGTGGCCATGACGTTGACGTTGGCGTCGCTCATGGCCACCGAGGTGCTGCCGGACAGATCGTCCAGGACAACGTACGCCTGGGTGGGGTCGGCGCCGGGGCCGTCCAGGGGACGGGACAGGTCACCGACGACGGCGTCGATGGTTTCGGAAGCACCGATGTTGATGCTGCCGTCGCGGATCTCGGCCGACAGGCGGGAGGGCAGGTTGGTGAAGGCGAAGCGCTCGTGCTCCAAGCCGTCAGCCGTCATGCGCTCCACGTCCATCAGGAAGGCCGTGGTTTGCGTGGCAGATGCCTCAATGATGAAGCCACCATCGGCATCCGGCGCGATCGAAGCCGACCGGACGCCAGGCAGGCCGAAGGCCGCCATCTCGTCGTTGGCCTTGAAGCCGGCCACCTCGCCGGCCAAGGCGGCCGCGGCGGTGTGGGCAACAACTGCGCGGACCTGGTCCGGCGAAACGTCGTTGCTGAACGAGACACCGTTGGTGGCGTCCAAGTCAAAGGTGCGGCCACTGCCGAGGACGTAGGTCCATGTGGCGTGGTCGTAGGCACCGTTGGTCACTCCACCGGCGACGGCGCGGATTTCCGCGCCACGCTGGCTTGCGTCCATGGTGATGGCTTCCTCGGAGAGGAGCAGGTCCGTCTCCGAAGCGGCGTTCGAGAGAACAACACCGCGGTGCACGAAGCTGGCCGCGCTGGCGCCAACGCGCTGAACGGCAAGAGCCACACCGGCACCCTCCACGGTTGTGACGTGGATTTGGTCGCCGGCGGCGCTGAAGTCGAGGGCAGGCATTTGCTCGCTGGACGCAACCATGGCCATGCCACCGTTCGCGTCGCCGCGGCGGGCGCTCGCCGTCAAGTCAATCGGGGTCACGGGCCGCAGGTTGAGGCTGCCCACATCGGAGCCCCGGGCCATGTCGGCCTCGGCGCGCACGAACAGGGGCGGCTCGTCACCCGTCAACGAAATCGTGGACACGTCGCCCAGGGGGTCCTCCTCGTGGAGAACGGACGTCGCGAAGGCGAAAGCACCAGCGGCACCTGCCGTGGCGACTTCCACCGTAGGTCCAACATCGCGCACCATCACATCGAGGGTGTCGGCGCTGCCGGCGAAGTCCACGTCGTGGATAACCAACTCATCGCTGCCCGGCATGTAGAACGCCAGGGTCAGGTGGTAGGGGAACGCGTCGGTGGCCGGCAGGCTCGGAAGCGCCGGCACGTCGGGAGCGTTCTCATCGATGGTCTCGAAGGCGACACCCGCGATTTCCAACTGCTCCTGGGTGATGGGCACGTTGGCCATCGGGTCGATGGAGAACGGATCGGCCGGGAGTTCCGGCAGATCGTCGGGACCAATGGGCGCCGCAGGCGCCTCAGGTGCATCGGGCACCGCTTCGCCGGGGGCCACGTAGCCATTGATGCGCTCTACCACGAGGCGGGGCAGCATCAGGACAGGGTCGCCGGCAGCGACACGGGACGCGGCGTTGGGCGTTCCATCGGCCAAGTCGACCGGGTCCGCCTCAAGCGTCATCTGAACCAGCAGGTCAGCCACGCCGTCGCCGTCAACATCGACGGTGGCCGGCGAGTACCAGGTTCCATTGAAGCGCTGGCCGTTCACGGTACCCGTGAACTGGAGCTGCCCAACCTCACGCTGGAGCTCAGCGACCAGGTCGGTCACTTCCGGCGGCAGGCCAGCATCCTCCAGGATCTCGGAGGGCGTGGAAAGGGGCATCACCAGCTCGGCGAAGGCCGCCACGCTGATGCTCAGGTCGGAAACCGGACCCGCCACCTCGGGGAACGCCTCAAGCGTTCCGAGGACCTTGGCGGGCATGGCCAAGTTGTTACCGACCAGGCCAAGAATCTCATTGATCAACTCGTCGCCCATGTTGGCGAAGTCCCGCAGGAACTCCAGCAGCGCGGGCAGTTGAAGTTGGAACTCGGGGTTCGACCAGTCTTCGGGCGCAGCCGCGGCCATGGGGCTGGTCGGGAGGGCCGCCGCCAGATCGCTCGGCTCGGCCTCCAACTCAGGTACCAATGGGGAATCGACGGTGATCCCGTCAAGGACTTCCAACGGGTCCTGAATGTCCACCATGTCGACGACCGGCGCCTCGGCCTGAGGCAGGTCCGCGGGGATCGGCGTTTCGACTGGTTCCGTTGCAAACGGAATGCCGGGCTCGTCCACGAGAACGGCCTCGGTCGCGTTGAAGTAATCCGGCACCTCGGCGGTCACGTTCTCGTTGGCCCAGTGGCGCAGAGGCTCGACGGCGAACTCCTTGCGGATTTCGTTGTCCTCCTCCGAGTGCTGGTCCGTGGAGTCGAAGACCTCCTTTTCCTGGTCGGCCGGGCTCATCGTCTCCTGCGCCATCGACTCAATGTGGTCGATGAAGGATTCGCGCTCGAAGATGAGACCGTACAGGAACGCTTCGTAGACGCCGTCCACGCGTTCCTGCGTCACGGGGTTGCCATCGGCATCCGTGAGCGGGTCTTCGGCGGTGGACAGCCCGAGAGCGGGTCCGGCGTTGACCGGGTCAAGCCGTTCTCCGTACACGGGGTCTTCCTTGAGCACCTCGATCATCGCCCGTGCCAGCTCGATGCGTAGCTCGGGGTGATAATCGGGGTACTCGCCGGGCGTTTCCTCAAGCAATACAGTTTGATGCAAGAAAACGCTCGAATACAATTCCAAGAATTCCGCCCTCTCTTCCTCCGTGAGGAAGGTTACGGCGTATTCTGGCTCCTCTTCTGGCGTGCCCACGTCTTGCGCGGACGCCATGCCAATGACCGGAAATGGCGACAACATCGCCATAATTACGATCAGTGCAACGATTTTCGTGCTGGGCGCACGATTAGTTGAATCAGGTTCCAAATAGCTCCACTCCTACGAACCTGCGCTGCAACACGCTCCCGCTTGCGCCAACCAACGGCCTACGGGACCAACCAACAGCGAGGCCACGCCAAGAGAGGGGCCACTGTATAAAACAATACACCCGAGCATCCCAGAAGGGAGCACGGGAGGGATCTGCCTTTAGAGGGGTCGTTCATGGATCAATTCTTGAAAAAAGCAAGCCGCACCGTCGCGCCCCAGACGGGGGTGCAAGGAGGGCAAGGACTGGATGAGGGGGGTAAGTTGATGGTTGGTTTGCTCCGACGAACGGCACGGCGGTGACCCGCGCCATTCGACTTAGTAGCTAGAAACGTTACACCATAATAAGGAGGTTGTGGCACACAACCCACGCCAAAAAACGGCCCCGGCGCCGGAAACCCCCGGCCACCTGCGCCATGCGACCAGAAAGAAAGGGAATGAGAAGAGGGAAGGAAAAGGAAAGCGGCTGTCCTAGTCGCCCAAGATGACCAAGATGGCCTGATCCACGATCCAATTGGAAGATTCGACCGTGTAGTCGTAGGCGTTGTCCTTGGTTTCCGTGACCGATCCGTACGTATCCTCATACGGCCGCTCGACCGTACAAGTGTCGGGACAGGTCGGATCAACCGGCGGCAGCGTCGCGGGCGTCTCGATGACGGACTCCGCACGGAACAGAATGTCCAGCATTCCGTACGCCGTCACGCGCGCCTGATCGTGCAGCGCCCACACATCACCCGTCGTCGGGAAGTATGCAGACACCACCGGACCAACCGTGTCCGGCCACGGGTCCGGGACCGCCGGCGGGGCCGCCAAGCCCCACGGAAGCAGCGACTGCGGATTGGAGGCCGGGCTCTGGGCAATGTCCATCGCCATCAGCACCGGTTGCGGATTGCGAACCTCCTCGGGCACCGTCGCCCAGAAGCAGCCATTGACCGCATCCAACCCTCCCCGGGCCACATCGTAACCCATCTCAGCGGTGTCCAGGCCTGTGCCCAGGGCACCTGCAGCGGCCGGAGCAGCATCGTTCAGGGACAGACCCAGCAGACCCATCGCCTCACCCGGAATCAATCCCGTGACCTCGCCAGGCACCAGCCCAAGAGCCAGCCCCGTGATGAAGGCCGGCAGAAGGCCGCCCACGGGCCCACCCAGGCCAAACACGACGCCCGCCGCCAAATCAGCGACAACACAAGCATTAGCCAGAATCGGAGCAATGGCCGGCGCCGCGCCGCACATCAGGAAGGGAATCAGCGCCAGGGCGACGCTCCCGACCGTCTGGGCCTCGCCCGGCAGCGCCGTCAAAGCGCCGCTCACCACATCCCAGGGCAAAGGCACGCCCGGGTTGACGCACCAGGTGGCCAGCGCAATGGCCAGACCCAGCGTGTCGCCGATGTCGGCGTAAATGATGAGGACCGACGTGTCCACCGACGCAGGACCAGCGGCGACCCCCGCCTCCGTCGTCTGCGTGCTCGCATCCACGATCTCGGAATCACCGGCGTACACGGTGTACGTGTTCCACTCGCGACCAGCGTTGATGCTGGCGACGCCATTGAGCACGATCAGCGTAACATCGTCCGTGGTGGCCGTCTGATCCAGACGCAGGACATCCGAGTCGCCCGCGTAGATCGTTTGGTCATCATGGCGCTCCTGGTGACTGAAACCGTACACCAACAGCGTGCCAAGAGTGCCCGTGTCATCCTCAACACTGCCACCCGTTTCGGCGTGGAACTCCTCGTAATCGTTGCGCATACCCAGGTCAGTGCCGGCAAGCGAGAAGCCCTCGTTACTGTCACCGTCAGTGTAGCCGAGGCTGAAGTGGAACAGGCCATCGCCGAACGCGGCGCCAGTCTCCGTTCCCCAGTGCTCATCCTCGCTGAAGGTTCCCAGCAGGTCGTCGCCACCAACACGGATGTTGGTTTCCTCGCGCGTCCGGGTTTCCTCATACATGGTGCCACCCTCAAAGCCGAGGGCGCCGCTGCCGACATCAACGTCAATGCCGCGCCGGTCATCAATGTTCTCGGAGCCCGACCCAAACAGGGGCGAGTGGTCGATGGTGAAGTCCTCGGTCTGGCTGCTCTCGCTCGTGCGGTTCTCGTACTTGGCATTGAGCCACAGCACTTCGCCGCCACCCAAATCGAACCCGATGGACGTTCCATCGGAGTGCACCCGGGAGTGCTCGTCGGTGGTCGTGCCAATCGGGATGATCACGATCGTGTTGTCTTCCACGGTGCTGTCCGATTGGGAGTCTTCATCCCAGTGGGCAACATCAGCCGTGGCCGTGCCATCGGCCGCATCAATGGCGAACGTGGCGCGGCGCCAGGCCTCGGATCGATAGTAGTCCGAACCACCCTGGCTGCCAATACCGATGCCGACGATGTCCGTGCGGTCCTCGGTGTAGGTGGACCCGCTCTCTTCACTCTCGCCGTGATCATACGCAACATCACCCTCCACGGTGCCGTCAATGGCATCCACCGTCAGGTGCAGCCACTCGTTGACGTACCGGTAGCTGGACTGGTGGTCGTCGATCTGGCGGCTGCCAATCAGGTTGAAGCCCAGGATATCCGTGTACTCCCGGTTCTCATCCCGACCGGA
>JBFIJP010000234.1:0-6677 GCA_041600695.1 Thermoplasmatota archaeon
AAAGCGCGACCGCAAGGGCCTCTACGCCAAGGCGCGCGCCGGCATCATCAAGGAATTCACCGGCATCAGCGACCCCTACGAGGCACCCGAGGACGCCGACGTGGTGATCGACACGACGGACATCACGCCCGAAGACGCCGCTCACCAGGTGCTCTTGCACCTGGAGCAACAGGGCTACATCGGGTAGAGCCGCCGCTTCGCCAATTCCTCCCCCTCCTTTCGTTTATATTTTTTGTAACGTTACCGTTCTGTTCACCAACGGGTGTGCTAGGGTGATTAAATGGTGAGCAGCGTTAGCAACGCTATGAAAACCAAGACGGCTCCGCGCTTTACTACCTGCATAGCCGCATTCGCGTTGGTCGCGCTCATTTTGGCTTCACCCGCGTCTGCCAACCACAACTTCGGGCACAAAATAGAAAACCACTATGACAAGGCACGCGACATGACCCCTTTGCCTCCGGCCAGCACCCTCGGGGGAAACCCTATCGGCAATCCCATTGGCAATGCGGGCGACGCCCTCTGGCGCGCCCTCACTGGTTTCGACTTCGCCAAAGGTTTGTGTCCGCCGCTGGATGGGCCTGTTTGCGGCGTTTGCACCGACCCCATCTATTCCGGCAGCGACGATGATCTGATACCAGGACAAGATGGGGGGAACCCCCCCTTTTCGTTGGCGGTTTACGCCGGCACCTGGCCCTATGTAGCCGAGGAGTTGGGGTGGGGGAGCCCACCACCTGTCGGTACGGGGGTTCGGTACGGCATAGCAGACGGATGTCCGGGCGAGGGAGCTTAGCGCATGCCGCGTCAAGCCACCTTGGCAATTGTCCTCATCCTTCTGGCGAGCGGATGCGCCGCGCCCGGCGACGAGCCCGAACCCACCGGCACCGATCCGACGGATCCGGGGCCACGATCTCCAGGCGAACCCCCTCGGAGCGGTGCGATCGACTCGAATCCCGTTGATCTCAACGGATTTGACTTGACGGATTGTCACATCATTGAAGCCAGGCATCAGGTTGCGCCCACGATGGTGTCCTGGCCGCGCCCCACGAGTTGGCCTCCATCGAACTATCCCAGCTTGGATTATTTCTACTTGGAATGTGAAAGGATCGCATGGGGCCTTCATGAGAAGGGCCCTCTAAGGCTTGTCATCGAAGCCGAATGGCTCACAGGCGAGATGCAACAATGCACTCCTCCGGGCATACACCATTTCTTCCTGATCAACAAAGTCTATGTCGACGGTGCCGAGGAGGTTCGCCTCTGGCGGGACGAGCTTGGCTGGCCCGCCGAGGCCGCTTCCATTTCCTTTCAAGAGTCCCTACTGGGGCCTGTGACCGAACAAACGGTCACCTGGGAAGTCATCAAGGGTTCCCCTTCGCAATTCGTCACCCGATTCCTGGATGATGGCGACAATCAAGTTGACGAGAACTGGCGTTGGCTCTGGTTCAATGACACGGCCATGAATGCTATTGACCTCGCAACATCTTTTCCCTACACCAGCACAGGCCTAACGGTCACCACGGCCCGCTATGAGGAGCCTAGCCCCCTGGCGGCTGAACCGTCAGTCGACAGGCCGGTCTTCGGATACATGTACAGAGACCTAAACGCAACAGGGGGGGTGTCCACTTGGGACAACCACGAGTGCTCGCCATAGCCCTCCTAGCGCTCTTGGCCCCCCAAGCCGGAGCAGCCGGCGATCCCTCGATCACGTTCGGGAACGGTGCTCGCCTGGAAGCTGACTTCCTGGAATCGAACGGTTCGTGGTTCCTAGGCCACGGCGTGGGCTCGGCGTGGACAATTACCATGGAAGTCGAGCCAGGAGATACGTGGACCCGTATCCAGAACCACCAAGTTTGGATTCCGACGCCCGCCGGGACCGTCGAGCCCGACAGTGGCGAGGTGTGGGGGCTGCGCAATCCGTTTTCACAGAGCGCCACCATAACCATTACTGCGACATCCGCAAATGCGAGCATATTCATCATGGCCAGCCAGGCTCTGGCATTGGTGGCCGGCGGCCCGGCCGAGGCGCTGTTGCAATCCTCGGAAAACCGCTGCCCCGGTTTCTTTCTTGATGATGCGGATTTCAGGCGACGTGTGTTCCCGGCTGCCTATTGTCCGTTAGTAGGGTCTCAGGCCGTTCTGGCCGCTGCTCGGGATTCCAGCCTAGGTACTTCGTTTGAATCGAGCCGGATCGTCGAGGTGCTGGTGCATGATGTTCTTATTCAATGCGAGCCCAAATTGGAGTCATGTCCGAGGGACAATGATCGCGACGAGCATCGCGACCCGGTGAGCGGAGTTAATGGGGCAAACTCGTTCGGCTACACGCTGTTCACGCTGGCTGAGGGAGAGGTCATGTTTCAGGGATCGGCTAAGACCTGGGTCGTCGGCTCGACGAGCCTTGATGTTAATCTAACGGGCTCCATTCGGCTGCCCATGGCGTCCGGGAACGCGTGCGCCGAAGTGGTGGAGTGCATCCTGGCCCAAGACGAAAGCGTTCGCGCACGGGGTACTCTACAACTAACAAATATTCAGCCGGCCGCCGGGCAAGGGCAGCTGGCGGCGTCGCTAAGTGGCCAGTACGACGCGTTTCAGTTGGACGAAACGCCTACCTTTTTCGTTCAGGGTAGGCAGGTCGCGGAGGTTGTTGGCCTCGCCGCCCTCCTCGCCGCCGCCGTCAAGATCACGCTCGGTGTCCTCGCCACGCGCACCAAGCATGATCCCCTCGCCCACCCCAACCGCAAGAAGCTGTACAATTACATCCTCGAACATCCCGGCGGCACGTTCCGGGAAGTGATCCGTGGAACCGAGATTCCCGCCGGCACCGCCAGACATCATCTCGCCATTCTCAGGCAAACCAATTTGATCCAGGAGCACGGCCACAAGGCCACGTTGCGTTATTTCGAGAATCATGGTCGATTCGATGACTCCTGGAACACGGTCGTCATGCTTCGCGAGCCGGAATTGAAGCGACTCCACAAGTGGCTACTCAAGAACCCGGGCTCGATGCAACGGGAAATCCTCGACGCCGCTGGGGCTGATTGGGGTTGGAGTCGGTCCACGACCCAGCACCGCCTGAAACGGCTGTCCGATGAGGGCTTGATTGATGTCAAACTACAGGGGCGATTGAAGCTGTACACTGCCAAGCAGCGGGCGCCGGTACCGGTCTAGAAGGCAGCCTACACGGGCCACCAAGTGACGCCGCCCACGGCGGGCCCCCACAGTTCGAGCAGCCCCGCACGGCGGATTCATGCTGGTGCAAATCTCCACGCCCGTGGAGACCCGCCAAAAGCGCGACCGCAAGGGCCTGTACGCCAAGGCGCGCGCCGGGATCATCAAGGAATTCACCGGCATCAGCGACCCCTACGAGGCACCCGAGGACGCCGACGTCGTGATCGACACGACCGACATCACGCCCGAAGACGCCGCCCACCAAGTGCTCTTGCACCTGGAGCAACAGGGCTACATCGGGTAGAACCGCCAGTTCGCCGATTCCCCCCCCTCCTTTCCTTTATATGTTTTGTAACGTTATCGTTCTGTTCACCAACGGGTGTGCTAGCGTGACTAAATGGTGAGCAGCGTTGGGTGGGGTGATGAGAACCACGGTTGGTGTACTCGTTCTGCTTGCTTTGCTCCTGCCTGCATCGACGGCCTCGGCCGATCACAATTGGGGGCATCGACTCGAGTGGCAATCTGACACAGCCGCCGGCGCGCAAACGTGGCCCGCCAATCAGCTGGAACCTGATCCGCGCGGTGTTGACTTCCCGGGGCAACCGGATGGCATGCCCGTCCTCAATCCGTGCCCATCCAACCCAGCGCGGTGCCTCGTCAACATAATCATCGCTATCTATGAATTTGTGTTCGGAGACCTTTTGGGACTATGTCCGGGTTTCTGGTCCGACGCCGCACCTGATGCCGCTTACGTGCTAGCTTACGATTCACAAGCGCCCGGATACGGTGTCGCGGTTGTGAGTGGGCAGAGCGCTGATGGCAGGTACCAATCGACGGGCTTTCACACGCAGGCAGGCTGCCCGGGGGGCTAACTAGTTTGAATCATTCGGTCTGGGGCACAACCCTGTTGTTGCTCTTTGGGACTCTCGCCGGCTGCACATCTGATTCCCGGCTGAGCGAGGAAACCGCGGCGGATCCAGGCGCCGAGCCCAACGAACCCGCCATCCAGCCTCCGCCGGTGCCGCGCAATCGATCGACTGGCCGCGAGTTTGCCCCCCTTCATCTTAACAACTGCAATGCGACAACCACTTGGATTGATTTGCCCCGATCCCAATTTGGTCTCCCGGAAACGCCGTGGGACGGGGCCAGTCCACTGGCGTCCGTCTTTTTTCACGGTTTCGTGTGCCAGCGAATTGGGCATGGTGCGAATGAGAGCATCAATGCTGCGTTGGTCTTCGAGTCGACGCTGGTCGAAGCGCATCCGCCGGCTTGCGCATCGCCCTCGGAGCCAGCGGTGTTCTTCCTGCATGCCATTTATGGTAGCGACCAATATATCGCCCAGGAGTTGGCCAGCGTGCTCGGCGTGCCATTCTACCAATCCACCATCCACATGGAACAAGGTCACGCTGCAGAAGGGAGCATGGGGGAGGTTCGTTGGCAGCCGACTGGATTTCCAGCATCCATAATAGCATTTCTTCCGCCGCCGGCAATCGAGGATGGCGCCACAGAGTATTCCGCCACCTATCTGGTGCAAAACGCAACAAATTCGGCGCGCCTCGTGCTCGAAGGAGCAGGCATCGTGCACGACTTTGGCGCGCACTTTGGCCCGGCCTCCCTGCGCGAACCAACGATTCTGGCCGATGCACCATTGGACGCCATCATCATGGATACGGCTCACGAAATCAACGCAGAGCGAATCGGCATCCTTACCCAGTGGGGTGGACCGGATTGCGTTTGACAATTCTCGTGACCGCCATTCTCGCATGGATTCCAATGACTGCGGATGCCGTCACGTTCGGCTCCGGGGCCTCCGTTGCCGCAGATGGGTGGGAATCGGAGGGAACCTGGGCCCTAATCGTGTTTGCACCCGGCGGAGATGGCAGCTTGATACTGGCTGCTGATACGGGGTACGAGCAGCGAGTGATGCAGGCACGGCGCGCCCAAACCACAATTGGAACGGGCGCCAATGCAGCCCTGCCGGGATGGTGGCTACCCGTTGAGGGAAACGAGCACGGCACGACCGTACGATTGATCGCTCAAAATTCCTGGTCAGCGGCGTTCATCCAAGCGGAAGCCATCACATTGCGGGGTGGCGCTCTTAACGCGCCCGTGGCCCCGTACGGGCCATACCATTGCATCAATCATTGGCTCACACATGATCAAGACCTGCGCCGGCTTCTGCCCCCCTCTACCTGCCCGGATAGTTCCACAGGGGCTGCTGTAATGGCCACTCTTCCGATTGGGGGGCTTGCAGGGAGCAAAATCGCCGCGCGGGGCGTGAACCAAATAGTCGTACACAACTTCGAAGTCCGATGCACTACCCCTTCCTGCCCTGAAGGGGGCCATCGACGACATGAAGAAATGGGCATCGGCTCGCTCGGGTCGATCCAATACTTCGAAACGAGCTATGGTGAATTAACAATGGAGGGAGCCCAGCTCTCTGGCATCGTGAATGCCACTGTCTTAGTTGTTGGCGGCTCGCGGGTTGATCTTGCCGCGTCAGGAATGGTTCGCCTGCCACTTGCCAGCGGCGACGCTTGCGCCGCTGACGAAAAATGTTTCCTCGCCGATGATCAAACCCTACGGGCCTGGGGCCTTATCAATCTTGACGGAATTCACCCCACGGGAACGGCGCCAGCCCGGCTACAGGCCGAGTTCTCCGGCGAAGTTGTCCGGGCACAGTTGGACGCGACGGCCCTCGGGGTTGAGCGAGCGGACGCGGCGGTTCTCGCAGCCGGAATCACCGCCCTCCTCGCCGCCGCCGTCAAGATCGCGCTCGGTGTCCTCGCCACGCGCACCAAGCAAGATCCCCTCTCCCACCCCAACCGCAAAAAACTCTACGACTACATCCTGAACCACCCCGGCGGCACGTTCCGTGAGGTAATACGCGGAACCGAGATCCCGGCCGGCACCGCCAGACATCATCTCGCCATTCTCAGGCAAACCAATTTGATCCAGGAGCACGGCCACAAGGCCACGTTGCGTTATTTCGAGAATCATGGTCGATTCGATGATTCCTGGAACACGGTGGTCATGCTTCGCGAGCCAGAATTGAAGCGACTCCACAAGTGGCTACTCAAACACCCCGGCAGCATGCAACGGGAAATCCTCGACGCCGCTGGGACTGATTGGGGTTGGAGTCGGTCCACGACGCAGCACCGCCTCAAGCGGCTCTCCGAGGAGGGTTTGATTGATGTCAAACTACAAGGTCGGTTGAAGCTTTACACTGCCAAGCAGCGGGCGCCGGTGCCGGTCTAGATGGCAGCCGACACGGGCCAGCAAGTGACGCCGCTCACGACGGGCCCCCACAGTTAGAGCAGCCCCGCACGGCGGATTCGTTCTGGTGCACATCTCTACGCCCGTGGAGACCTGCCAAAAGCGCGACCGCAAGGGCCTCTACGCCAAGGCGCGCGCCGGCATCATCAAGGAATTCACCGGCATCAGCGACCCCTACGAGGCACCCGAGGACGCCGACGTGGTGATCGACACGACGGACATCACGCCCGAAGACGCCG
>JBFIJP010000235.1:0-6648 GCA_041600695.1 Thermoplasmatota archaeon
GTACTGGTAAAGGCCGGGTGCCAGCAGGACAATGGCCTCGGAGGCCGCGTCGCGGGCGATCTCCCCCGAGTCAAACTCGGCTGGTCCGGATGTGCTCACGAACTGGCGGGCCACCACATCTTCGTTCTTCCAGACGACGGCATCGCCGACGGTCATCTGGAGCGAGGCGGGGTCCAGGCTGGCGGTGGGGCCGCCCAGGCTGACAGTAATGGTGTGGACGACGCCCGTCGGCTCCACCGGCTGCACGATCGCTTCGACTGGCTCGCTCCAGAAATGGGTCCCCTGGTTCTCCGCGTAGGCGCGCAGGTAGTAGGTGCCGGGCGCCGCCGGAATCCACTCGCCCTCGAAGCTGGCGGGCGTGTTCTGGTGTTCATGCTTGACCACCGCTTCGCCGAAGGAATCCGGTCCGCCGAGGCCTTCGCCGGGGGTGGTGGCAACCCGCAGTTCGGTCAGCATGGAGTGGCCCTCCGGCAACAACGGGGTAATGTCCCAGGTGGCGGCGACCGGTTCGAACGTGTAGGGCGAAGCGTTGGCCAGGCTCAGGGACACAGTGATGGCCGGGGGCGGCGGCATCGGGCACTGGTCTGCCAGCGTGAAGTTCGCGTCGTGGTGCTCCGTGTAGTTCGCCGCGTCCACCACGGTCCCGTCGTCGCACGTCAGGAGGACGCCATGGGCGTGGGGCTCCTCGTCGGCGCAGCCGGCAAGGAACGTCGCCGTCAACAGGGCTGACGCGACGATCGCGAACCTGATCATGAATCCAAGCCCAGTTGGGATGCTATTTGGGGTTTCTGGCTCAACCGCTCGGCTGAGACGAAAAGAAGTGGCCGCGTGGCGGCAAAAATCGGGGGGTGATTGAGGGGAATCAGAAGGAAGAAGGAAAGGCGCGGCACCGCCGCGCCAGGAGGGGATGTCTAGGCCTCGACTTCGGCGTCGGCCTCGGTGGCCAGGACGTCGAAGCTGCTGGTCATGACGGCGACACCCTCGACCATGAAGGCCAGGGTGCTGGGGACCACGTGGAGGGTCCAGTTGCCAGCCAGGGGTGCCTCGATGTCAACGACAACGTTGTCCATTCCGGAGCCCTCGCCGACCTTCTCGCCGTTGGCGTCAACCAGGTGGAAGGCCAGGTCGCACATGGGCTGGCAGGTCCAGGTGGCGTTCATGTTGAGCAGCGTGGCGCCCTCGGGGACCACGAAGTCGATGTACAGGCCGCCGCCGACCTGGGGGAGGTTGTACAGGTACTGGGCGTCGAACGCCAGGTCTTCGACGACGGGGAGCATCATGTCGCCGTCGACGAGGGTGTTGGCGTTGATGTCGCTGCCAGAGTCGAGGCAGCCGGAGATGGCCGTCATGGCCACGAGCAGGGTAATGGATAGCTTGCCGAGCATGGAGGTTCGCCCATCGAACCCGGTTTATCACCCTTGTGGCTAACCCGGTTACGCCGGGCGTCCGTGTGAACCCGTCCACGGCCGCTCATGGCCCGCACGTTGCCGGGCCTGCGACTCGCATCCGTGGACTGCCGGGCATTCATCACACCGGTATCGAATCTCCTTATGTTCGCCGACCAACGACGTTGGAGTTGGTGATGCAAATGGTGCTTCCTCGCCCACATCCTTCCAACAAGGCCCGCTCGCCGATCGCCCCCCTGATCCTGGCCCTGCTTACCATGGTCATCGCTGCGGCAGTCGTCGCCGCTGACGCCGGTGCGTCCGCCACGGCCGGAGCCTCCGTCTCAGCCGGAAGCTCGGTCGGCGCCAGCAGCCAGACATCTGCCGGCACAGGGACCTCGACTTCCGCAACATCCACCTCCGCGACTGCAAACGGCTCCGCTGGAACCGGCTCCGGTGACACCAGCATCTCCGGCGACGTCGATATTGACCTCCCGGATGGCCAACCCGTGCGCGACATCTTGGGTGACATACGCGACGCGACTGACATCGGCGTGACCATCGAGGGCTCCACGGACGCGGCCATCGGCGGTGCCATGGACATACGGCACCGCACCGCCGCCATCGTCGACCAGTTCGAATCCTGGTGCCAGGTGCAAGCATCCGTTGACGCCTCCATCGCATCGTCCATCGCCGGCGCCGAGGCCGACGCGTCCATTTCTGACATAGGCGCCCTGTGCGCCGAGGCCACATCGCTGGTGGACGCGGCGGGCACACAACTGTCCGTGGTCGTCAGCGACAACTGCGAACCCGCTTCCGAGTCCGGCGACGAAGACGAAGAAAAGGACACTGACGACGGAGGTGGCAACGCCGCCACCCGCGCCGCCAAACGCGTCTGGGGTGCCCTCCGCGGCGTCTTCTCAGGTTGACAGGCCAGCGAGCCGTCCCCGCCGGCCGCCGTCTTCCCCGCGGCGGCCGGCCCCTCTGCCCGGCCCTTATCCGGCCCGCGCCCCGACGAACGCCTCGGCCTGGCAAGGTCGGCCCTTGGCTCGATGCGACTCGTGCCCCAACAACGGACTGGTGGGGCCGGTCTGGGCCAACCCGCCGCGGTAGCGCGGCACCTGGGGCCTCCTGGTCCTTAGATGCGGTACGCGCCCCGCCTTTCCAAAACCTCAACGCGGTCGCCCGTCAGTCGAATCACGACGCTGGCGGAGTTGTCCCACTCGACGGCTTCCTCAAGGGTCTGCTCCACGTCGGCCACACTCACCAGTTCGTACACGCCGTCTGGGACACCGCTGATCTCCACGTACTGCTCATCCAGGTCCCAGCCGTAGAGGTCGTACCAGCCCACGCTGATGCCCATGCGCCAACCCAATTCGGGAGTGAATTCAGGCCCGCGGCTTCCGCCTGGAACGACGCAATCCTCGTACGAGTACTCGAACGGGTCGGCTTGGACCGGCGAATTGCGTATTCGGCCGATGTCGATGAAGCAGAAGCCGCTCTTGTGGTTCTCGCCGACGGGCGGGCCCCTCAAGCCGGTCGCCTGGTCAAATTCGTATAATTGGAATCCGGCCAGACCTGCGTAATGGAAATGGGCGTGCGTCGGGTGGAACTCGGCCCCAGCCACCTCCTGCTCCCGGTAGGATCCCTGGTCGTCGTAGATGCGCTGGATGAACGTACCCTTGCCCGTGACCGCCTCCAGTCCTTCCTCCGTGGCCAGGCGGACCTCCAGGGGGCCCGGCCCGATGTTGCCGACGGCATTGCTCAGACGAAGACACCGTTCGGCGCCCTGCTCCTGGGCTTCATAGGGATAACACGGGCCAACGTGGACGTCGGTTGGCACCAGCGTGACCAGGTTGGGGAGGCGGTCTCCCGGCCCCCCGGCGGCCGCCGTGGCGGAGAAGGTCCCTGAGCCTGCCAGGTGGAGCGTGTACGTACCGGCGTCCGCAGGGACAATGTTGACCATTGCTGCGGCGTCAGTGCGGTTGGGGGCCAGCGACGTGCCGTCCGGTTTGGTGACCACCATCGAATATCCGGGGTGTTGGGACGGGTCCCATGCGACAGCCAGGGTGAGCCACGGCGCCGGGCTGGACAAAGTGGTCGTGGCGTCGCAGAGGCGGTCGCAGGAGCCGGCCCACGCCAGGGGCGCTGCCGGAGAAACCGGGTAGTCCCCGGCAAACAGGTTCTGCTCCGGGCTGCCGTCCACACACCCGGCCACCACGACCAGGCCCAACAGAGCGGCCATCGCCCACGAACGCGTCATGCGTTTGTGATGCGGGGTGGCGGTCAAAACAGTATGCCGCCAGCGGCCGCCTAGAGGTTGGCCGTGTCGCTGGGCAGGCGGTAGAAGCCGCGCTCCTCAAGGACCTCAACCTCCCCGTCCAGGATTCGGATCAGGACACTTGCCGCGTTGTCCGCCTCATCCAGTTCGAGCAGGTGGTCGTCCGGGTCGGCGGTGCTCACCAGTTCGTACAGGCCGTCGGCGACGCCGCTGGCCTCAATGTACTGGTCGGCGAGATCGGCCCAGTAGAAGTCGAACCAGCCGGCGCTCACTCCCATGGACCAGCCCTTCTCGTTGGGCAGGGAACATGCCTGGTCGGCGGACTGGCCGCTGCCTCCCTCCACTTCGGGCTCCTGCATGCGGCCCCAGTCGAGGAAGCAGAATCCGCTCTTCTGGCCAGCGGCAGCCACCTCGCCGCGCAAGCCGTCGGTGACGGGGAACAGCTCGAAGCGGGCAAATCCGTCGTAGTGGAAGTGCCGATGGCTCAGGTGGAAATCAGCGGGTCCCACCGGCCGCTGCTCGTAGGAGCCGTCAGCGTTGTAGATGTGCTGCACAAATCTGCCGGTGGCCACATCTACCACTTCGCTGGCGATGGTGAATGCACCGTCGGCATGACTCATGGCTACCTCAAGTGGCCCGCGGCCCGCGTTGCCCACCCCGTTGCCTAGGCGCAGGCAGCGCTTCGCCCCCTGCTCGTCCCGTTCCACGCTGTGGCAATTTCCAAAGGCAATTTGCGCCGGAATCATGGTGACGATGTTGGGCAGCATCGCCTCGCCGCTGGCCGGGTTCAGGGCCTGGATACGAATGAACACGTCCCCGGTGCCTTCAACGAGCAGGCGGTAGTCGCCCGGCTGCGCATCGGCCAGAACGATACGGGCAGCATCGAAACCCCGTTGCAGTGTCCAGTTGGATTGGCCGGGGCCGGTCACGTGGGCGTCGAAGCCGGTGGACCGGGTGCCGTCCCAGGAGACCAGGATTTCCGTCCAGGGCTGGGTGGCGAGCTTGAACTCGAACGAGCACAGGGCCAGGCAGGGGGCGTCCACGATGCCGGTCATGCTTGTCAGGTCCATCGAAGCCAACTGTTCTGGTGCCTGGTCCGCGCAACCGGCCAGGCCCACGATGACGAAAATGAAGGCCTGCGCCACCACTCGCTGCTTCATTGGCGACCGTACGCCGCCTGATTCGTAAGCAATGTGGTCCCTTTGCCTGCCGGGTCTGGGGATGGCCGGCGTCCTGCTGACCTCCGGCGCGGGGAGGCCATCCTCGCGGGCTCCACTTGTGTCGGGCCTGGGCGGGGGTGCCCGGGGCTATGCGGCCGATTCTTGGCCTCGGCCAGGAAATTACGGATGGTGCGCGGTGCCAATCCGGTCCAAGGGGTGGCCTCGCGACGCCAGGGCACCGAAAGGCCAACGAATGGTCGATTGGTACTATTAATGAACAAGCCGCTGCCGGCTTGCATGAGGGTCGTGGTGGTCTTGCTCTGCCTAGCGTTTGCTGGCCTGTCCGGATGTGCGACCGAGCAGCCCACGGCCGCCGTGGTCGATGTCCCCCCGGGTCCGCCCATGGTGTCCCTGTCCCACGAGGGCTGGGCACGGATCACGGTCCCGGCCGGCCCCGAAGGGGGGTATGCCGCGTTCATTCTGAACAACACGGCCACGAGCGAAAGGCCGCGGACGGGCCTCGCTCGGGACCGGGGCGTTCAACTCGCCATTGACCCGGTCATCGAACCTGCCAGCGACCTTTCCCTGACCGCCTGGGCCGCATTGGCGTTCGTCCTGACCGATGAT
Organism: Thermoplasmatota archaeon; assembly: GCA_041600695.1. Classification (GTDB taxonomy): domain Archaea; phylum Thermoplasmatota; class E2; order JACPAO01; family JAHFTW01; genus JBFJVP01. The sequence goes on from JBFIJP010000235.1 coordinate 5,454, forward strand.
GGCCCCGTTTTCGCAGGGGGGTCGTTGGCCGGCGACGCCGCCGACCGCCGGACACTGAGTACCACGAACACCACCGAGCAAATGGATGGAAAGCTGCTCGGCCTTGAGGCAGGGTCGGGGTCGGTGTACCGCTACCTTCCCGGTGGATACAGCCCTTATCTCCGCGTGGCACCCCCTGTCAGCGTGGTCGGGCAACACGTCCTCATCGTCCTGGCGGCTGCCAGCGACGAAGAAGAAAGCATCAACATGGCGATCCAGCGGACCAACGGGGCCCCCGACTCGTTCGACCGGGAGCACCAGACCGGCTCCGTGGGCCTGTTTGACCTTGATTTCATCATCCCGCCGCTGGTGTCCGGGTCCGGCTTCTCCATGGGGTTCTGGTCTCGCTACGTGCTGGCTGGCGTCGTGCAAGAAACCAGCACGCCGACGATCCAGCGCCAGGCAGTGGCGCCGACGGACCTTTTGGCCCCCGGAGTCCAGGCGGAGTCGTACACGGTGCAGGGCGACGGCGCCGGCTGGGGCCTGATTGCGGTTGAGGCATCGCCGTCGGCGGGAATCATGGAATACCAGACCGCGGGCCACCTGTTTGGCCAGCAGGGCGATGCGGAGGGACTGATTGGTCCCAACGCGCTTCTTGGCTGCATTCCTCCCGTGTGCCTGGACCACGACGTGCTGCGCACGGCGGTGGCGGCGGCCGGCGGGGGCGGCTACGACTGGCGCATCGACCTTCTGGGGGTTGACGGGTTTGTGTCGAACGTCGAGATGGCGTTCGTCCGCCTCGACCTCGATTTCGAGTTGCTTGGCGGCCAGATGGAAGGCCAATTCTGGGTCACGGAGGAGTTGTAGCGGACGGCGGGGCAGCGGGTCCAGCCAGGCCCCCGAACCCTTTTCATGAACCCCCTTGTCGGACGCCCCATGTCCCAGACCACCGTTCATGCCAGGCTCACTGACGAGCAGATCAGGGAGAAGGCCCGCTTGGTGCGCATCGAGACCCTCAAGATGACGTACGCGGCCGGCAGCGGCCACCCCGGTGGCTCCATGTCGATGGCGGAGTTCCTTTGCGAGCTCTACTACAATCGCCTGAACGTCGCCCCGGATCGCCTTGACGATCCCGACCGCGACGTGGTCCTCCTGAGCAAGGGTCACTGCGCCCCCGGCCTCTACGCTGTGCTCGGAGACATGGGCTTCTTCGACA
>JBFIJP010000236.1:0-6621 GCA_041600695.1 Thermoplasmatota archaeon
CCGGCCATCATCGTGAGCATCAACGCTACTGCCACCCAGACGCGCATGGTGTAACCGGCGCCCGTGCCTAGAAAAGCGTTGGGGCATCAGGCTTGGGCGCCGCCCCGCGCCTGCACGGTGTGCAGCGCCGCAACCCCAGCGTCCGCCCCCCGGGCCGCAGGAGTGGAGTCGCTGCGCCATGCCTGTAGCTCGGCTGCGCACGTGGCGGCGCACGGTAGGCGCTAGGCCGCCGGCATCTGCGCCGGGCCCATCCAGAAGAACTCGATGATGTGGCCGTCCGGATCACGCATGGTGCGGCCATACATGAAGCCGTGATCCTGGGGCGGGTTCTCTTCCGCACCTCCCAGGGCCAGGACCTTCGTCGCTCGGGCATCCACATCGGCGCGGCTGTCCTCGCCGATGGCGATGGTTCCCCACACGGCAGACAAATCGGAAATGGGGCGACTGGTGAACTGGCTCATGAACTCAGGCGTCAGCAGGTGGAGATACCGCCCCTCGCCGATGACGAAGCTGACCGCGTTTTCGTTGCTAAAGGGCGCATTGAACGTGAAGCCGAGGCCTTCGTAGAACGCTCGGGCCCGCGCCAAGTCTTTGGTTACGAGGTTGATGAAGACTTCGCCTGCCATGTCGGACTCCGTGGCCAGCCCAACCTGCCAGGGCGGTTAAGCCGGTCGTCGTGGGTGGTCGCAAACGGCCGGTTCGGGGGGCAGCGAACGTGCCGCTTGGGCGCCAGCAGATGTCGGCTCTGTTGGAATTGCCACCGGCTGGGCCGCTTCGCCGCCCCGCGTGTCACGGCGGCCTCGGAGTCGGCGGCACCACGTGGCTCGCGCTTTGGCAGATGCACGCGGGGTCACGCGGGCAGACCCCATGCGACGCTCACGCCAGGCCAAGATTCAAGTCGTATCACGACCACGTATCTACATGGCCATCGAGTTTGACGCTCCGCTGCTGCGCTGGGGCAACAGTTACGCCATTCGCATCACCCGCCAGCAGGCAGAGGAACTGGGGGCCCGGCCCGGTGTGCCGCTGCATGCCCGCATCGAGCCGGCCGGCTTGCCGCAGTGGAACATCCCGACGTTCGCGGGCGGCCCCGAAGGCTGGGCGCTCAGCCACGACGCCGTGCTTGGCGAGACCATGGACGAGGAGCGGCGCACGTGGCCGGAGTCGTAGACACCAGCGTGTTGTATGCGCTCTTGGACGAACTGGACCCCCACCATGACCGGGCCTCGGACATCGTCAGAGGTCACGTCGGCATTGAAGTGCCGCCGACGATCCTGTGCGAAACGGAGATGCTGGTACGCAAGCGGGCCGGCCGCGCCGTCGCGGTGGCCATCCTGCCTCAACTCCTCGCCCAGAACCCGCAAATCGGTGTGCTGGGGGCGGACGTGCACCCCCAGGCGCTCCGCATTTGGCGGGAAAGCCGCGGCATCAGCTACGCGGATGCACACGCCATTGCGGGCGCTCTCCTGCTGGACTCGGACTTGTTGACCTTGGACGATCGCCAACTGGCGGTGTGGCGGACGCTGCGGCGAAGAGGCAGGGCCTGACGCGGCCGGGGGCCGCGGCGGCCCCACCGCGCGGCCCACGTGCTGGTTGCCGGTACTACCTCGCGTCCTCGGAGTTGGCGGCGATTTTCATGTAGCTCCCGCTGAGGCAGATGCACACGCTGGTCGCCGGATGCCGCTCTACGCCTGTCGAAGCAGGTTGAGCGCCGAGCCGGCCTCGAACCACTTGATCTGATCCGCGTTCATGGTGTGCTTGGCCGCAAAGCGGTCCTCGCTGCCATCGGCGTGCTTGAGCACGACGGTCACCGGCTTGCCGGGAGCCAGGGCCTCGACGCCCTCGACGGTGATGCGGTCGTCCTCCTGGATCTTGTCGTAGTCAGCGGGGTCCGCGAAGGTCAGCGGCAGCATGCCCTGCTTCTTCAGGTTGGTCTCGTGGATGCGGGCGAAGCTCCTGACGAGGGCCACGGCGCCGCCGAGGTGACGGGGCTCCATGGCGGCGTGCTCGCGGCTGGAGCCCTCGCCGTAGTTCTCGTCGCCAACGACGATCCAGCGGACGCCCTCGTTCTTGTAATGGCGGGCCACCTCGGTGAACAGGCGGGTCTCGCCGTCGAGCTGGTCCTTGCCGCTGCCGGCCGCCTCCGTGAAGGCGTTGACAGCACCCAGGAACAGGTTGTTGCTGATGTTGTCCAGGTGGCCACGGTACTTGAGCCACGGGCCGGCCTGGCTGATGTGGTCCGTCGTGCACTTGCCCTTGGCCTTGAGCAGCACGGGCATGTCGGCGAAGTCGGCGGGCAGGTCCCACTTGGGGAACGGCGCCAGCAGTTGCAGCCGCTCGGAGTCGGGTGCCACATGCACCTCGACACCGCTGCCGTCGGCCGGCGGGGCCAGGTAGCCGTGCGGGTCCGGCACGAAGCCGCCCTCGGGCACTTCCGGCGCGGGGGCCGGCGGAGTCAGCTTGAACGTCTTGCCGTTGACGGTGACCGGGTCGGTGAGCGGGTTGAAGCTGAGGCTCCCGGCCAGCGCGTAGGCCATGACAATCTCGGGGCTGGCGATGAACGCCAGGGTCTTGGCCGAGCCGTCGTTGCGCTTCGGGAAGTTGCGGTTGTAGCTCGTGATGATCGTGTTCTCCTCGGCGTTCTCCGAGGATTCACGGTTCCACTGGCCGATGCAGGGGCCGCACGCGTTGGCGAGCACGGTGGCGCCGGCGGCGTTGAGCTTGTCCATCAGCCCGTCGCGCTTGATGGTCAGGTGAACCTGCTCGGAGCCAGGGGTAACAAGCAGCGGCGTCTTGGCCTTCGCTCCGTGGGCGGCGGCCTGCTCGGCCACCTCAACGGTGCGAACGATGTCTTCGTAGCTGCTGTTGGTGCAACTGCCAATGAGACTGGCGCTGATGGCGTCCGGGTAACCCTCCTTGGCGACCGCCGCGCGCATTTCGCTCACGGGGCGGGCCAGGTCAGGCGTGTGGGGACCCACCAGGTGGGGCTCAAGCGTGTCCAGGTCGATGTGGATGACGCGGTCGTAGAACTTCTCCGGGTCGGCCAGGACTTCGGGGTCGGCCACCAGCAGTTCGTCGTGGAACTCGTCGGCCAAATCCGCGAGGTCGTCGCGGCCCGTGGAGCGCAGGTACACGTTCATGCGCTCGTCGTGAGGGAAAGTGCTCGTGGTGGCGCCGTGCTCAGCGCCCATGTTGGTGATCGTGCACTTGCCCGTCGCCGAAATCGACTCACAGCCGTCGCCAAAGAACTCGATGACCGCGTTGGTGCCGCCCTTCACCGTCAGGATGCCGCACAGCTTCAGGATCACGTCCTTGGGGCTGCTCCAGCCGCTCAGCTTGCCGGTCAGTTTCACGCCGATGATCTTCGGGTGGAGAACCTCCCACGGGAAGCCAGCCATGACATCCACGGCGTCCGCGCCCCCGACGCCCGAGGCCCACTGGCACAAGCCGCCGCCGTTGGGCGTGTGGCTGTCCGTGCCGATCAGCATCTGGCCCGGGAACGCGTACTGCTCCAGGGCAACTTGGTGGATGATGCCGGCGCCGGGCTTCCAGAAGCCGCAGCCGGTCTTGGCCGCCGCCGTGCGAAGGAAATCGTACACCTCGCCATTGGTTGTGTTGGCGGTCTCCAGGTCCGCCTGCGCGCCCACCTTGGCCGCAATCAGGTGGTCGCAGTGAACCGTCGTCGGCACCGCCGTGGTTGGCTTGCCGGTTGTCAGGAACTGAAGGATGGCCATCTGCGCCGTGGCATCCTGCATGGTGATGCGGTCGGGCCGGAGGTACAGGTAGCTGGTGCCACGGTTCAACTCCGCCGTCGCCGGGTCGTCCAGGTGACCGTAGAGGATCTTCTCGGCCAGCGTCAGCGGGCGGCCGAGGCGCTCGCGCACGACCTCCAGGCGCTCGCGCATCTTGGCGTACGTGTTCTTGACGAACTCAGGAGTGGATTCGATCGATTGCGCCATGGCACACCTCTTGACGGCCGGCCACAGACGGCTTATTTGAAGGCTTTGGGGTCAGCTGCCCCGCCGCCTCGCACGCGCCGACGCCCCTGCCGCCCGTGCCGCACGCGGCTCAAGTCCGTCAGGCACCCCCCGTCCACGAAGCCGCCGCTGCGAAGCAAACGTCGAATCGAATCCGAGACAGCACCCTTCCCCCGCCCCCGAAACCGACCTTACCCCGAATTCCAGGCCGTCCAACCGTCTGACGGCCCGTCCACGTAGAAAACGGTGACAAAGAGCTGAAATTCCTGGTTCAAAACGGGCCAGGAACTGTCCGGATTGAGCAAGACATTCCACCACTTCGAATCCGAATTCTTCGCGGCGTGAAACGCACCGATTCGCACGGCATCCCACATGGGCGACGGGTGCGTCCCGACGACATAGTTGCGCGTTTCCGCGTGTTCGAGCTTGTATTTCCACTCAGTGGGTTCCCCGTCCGGCCGCGCCATGGAATCCTCCCACGCCGCCTCCACGAGAAACGAATGAGGCGTTCGATCCACCTCGAAATCGATGGCGCAGGCGCAATCCGGGTTCCAGAGGTGTCCGCCCTGGTACCAGAACGACGAAGAGGAAACCGGGTATTCTTGGAAGCCGCGCAAGTAGTGTGTCGTGTGGTACGGGACCATTTCCGGATCGACCAGCAAGAGAATCTTCGCGCTGGCGGTCGATCCGGTCAGGTCGACCAGGATTTCCTGGGTCACGTGCCGATCCTTGGACGCCCGGACGCGGTAGAGTCCGTCGGCCAAGCCCTCGAAAACGAAAGCCCCGTCTTCGTCTGTTGTCGTTTCGAACGTGACGCCGACAACAATCACACGGGCCCCTAGGATGGGCCGGATTTGTTCGTCGACAACCACGCCCCGGATGATTCCATGGCCTGCCGCGCGGGCCCCCTCCAGCGGCGCCGCCGTTTCAGCTTGCGGCTCCGGCGAGGCCAGATTGACGGCTTCATGGCCTGCATCGGCCTGTTCGGTACACCCGGCGAGCAACACGCAGGCGGCCAGAACGGCAAACACACGAACCTGGAGGGTACTCCGCACCACGCCGCTACATATCCGCGTCCCTACAAGAAAGGGTTCGAACGCTTGTTGGCCTATGGCGTCAGCGGGGTCGCCACGGCCTGCTGGAGCCCCGCGCTGGGACCGCCGCCACGCCTAAAACGTGCGGATTTCCAGGGGGAAGTCCGCCGCAGCCTTGGTGCGGGGCGCTCGTGCACGGCCGCCAGGCGCTGGCGCATTTTGGCAAGGGCCCGTGACGAACTCGGAGATGGGCCCGATCAACTGGCAAGATCAACGCTGGACGCGGCCCCAGGCCCGCTTCAGGGGTTTGCAGGCCCCCGGGCACTCAGGCCAAAGGCATGGCCACCACGGTCATTCCCTCATCATGCACGCCCAGCACGACGCCGGTCCGCTGGATGGCGAAGACCGCCTGCCAGTCCCCGGTCTTCCTGGTTTCCTCCACAATGTGCCTCGCCCCGCCCGTGTACGACCCCGTGCCCAAGCCTCCTTCAGGCAATCCGTCGGCTGATACGGGTGTGCCCAGCGCCTCCAGGGCGAAGTGCGACGACCCGACCTCCGCGTGCACCATCGGCAGCGCGCCCACGGCAAATTCAGACTCCCACGCAAGCAGGGCAATGAGGGACGGCGGCTGGGCTGGTAACTCCTGCACGAAGTGATACTCGGACAGCGCTCGCACCGTCTGCGCGTCGATGCCGCCGACATTGCTTCGGGGTGCCGCGCCACCAAAGAAACCAGGCCGCGGCCCCAGGGGGAAATCGTACCAGTTGCTGCCCGCACCCAGCGACAATTGGTAACCCGGCACCGAATTGGCCACCGTGACCGTCCATTGTCCGGGCGACAGCGAAAACACGGGGCCATTGTCCAGGCTTTCCTGGCTGGGATGGTGGAAGCCCGCGTTGCGGCCGAGGAAGGCGAACTCGCGACTCGCACTCCCATCCGTGGCGTGGATCAGCGTGTAATTGCCGGGACCGTAGTACTTCTGGTTGAAGTCGTTGAAAGGGCTCGTCAGATCAAGCTCGGGATGAACAACGCGCAGCGACAACGATTCCGTCGCCAGCACCGTGAACTGGCCCCAACCTACGCCCGTCAGGTTGAACCCGGCTGGCGCCGCAGGCTCGACGAGCGTCCGGTTGCCAGACATCCACGATACGACGCGCACGCCGTCAGAGCCGGCTTCCGTGACGGGCCCGTCATCGCCGATGCAGCCTGCCACCGCAGCCGCCGCCACCACTAACACGAGGAAGATCGCAGTCTTCATGGCAACGCCAACAACCTGCCGGGACATAACACCCGTGGCCGACTGCACCGAAATGACCCTTACCCGCAGGGGCAACCAAAACCACGACATGCCCTAGCCCAAGCAAGTGAAAATCCAACCCAACGGACCCGCAAGTTCCTGAGTGAAACCGAATAGGTACCATTCATTGATCAATGCGACAAACACCCTTATGCCGGGGCGTGCGGCTACCCTTACGCATGCGAACCATGACGCCGGTCCTGGCCGCTTGCCTATGCGTCGGCGCGATTTTTCCCGTCGTGGCGGTGGCGGACCAAAACGACGCGAGCAGCGGCGGCGACGCACCGGCCTCGTGGCCCAGCGAAATCGAGCC
>JBFIJP010000237.1:0-6621 GCA_041600695.1 Thermoplasmatota archaeon
CTCCTGGGCCGCGCTGCGTAACGGGGCATGGGGCACTCGACGACCCTGAGCCAATCAGACCCGGCGCAGCAGGACGTAGGTGAACGGCTGCGGGGCACCCCACGGCGTCACGTGGACTTCACGCTGCCCCGCGATGCTTTCCCACTCGGGCGCGAAGGCTGCGGCGAGTTGCTCCTCGGAGTACCGGCGCACGGGGAGACCACTGCACGTTTCCGGCCCGTCGGGGGCAAACGTGGCCACGACCGCGTGGCCTCCTATGGGCACGTTCTGCAACATCTGGCGCCGGTATGCCTCACGGTCCTCCTCGTCCACGAGGAAGTGGAAGACCGCCCGATCGTGCCAGACATCGTAGGGCCCCCCCAGCGCGTCACGGGCAACATCGGCGACCAGCCAATTCACGCGCCCCGCCGCGTCACCCATGCGGACCCGAGCCTGGTGAACCGCCTCGGATGCCACGTCCGCCACGGTTACCTCAGCATCGAGGGCAATCAGGAACGCGGCCAGCGGCGACGCTCCACCGCCAACGTCGATGACGCGGCTGCCGGCCCCGACGCCGGCGTTCCTGAGCAACTGCAACGACACGCTTGGCGTCGACTGGTACCAACTGACATCCTCGGGCGCCTTGGTCGCCCAGACCTGGTGCCAGTGCTCCGAATCGGTGGCCATGCTGCTTCCACGCCGCACGGGTTCTTCAACTGGCTGCCTGGGTGAAGCTGCGCTTGAACAGGGGCGCGGCATTGGCATCGTAGAAAATGCCGGTGAACTCGTCGCCCTGTAGTTCCACCCACAGGAACCCAAGGGTGCTTCCCTGCTGGAAGTAGGCCGGGTTGTCCTGCTCGCCCAGGGTGCGCTGCTTGGCCCCTGCACCGCTCACGATGAATTGGGTCTTGCCGCATTCCTTGCGGGGCTCCAGCCACTGAAGATCGTGGTCGTGCCCGGCAAAGAAGACGTCCATCTGGTTGCACAGAACCTCCTCGTACATCGCCTGGAGGCGCTCGCCCGAGGGGGCGCCGCGGTCAAAGCCGTCGTAGCTGCCGGCATCATCATGCTGGCCATTGCTGCGGTACGGGTGGTGGCCGAAGCTGAATCGCCACGTGCCGTTGGGTTGTCCGACCGCCTCCTTGGCCCAGGCCACCTGGTCTTCCACCAGCAGGTCGTCGTACAGGGGGGGCATGCCATCCCACAGGAACGGCGACGTGTCCAGGGCAATGAATTGGGCACTGGTGCCGTCGCCACCCACCATGGTGAAGGTGTAATAACGGGCCGGCATGTTCCACTTGTCGCTGGCCCGGTCCTCCCGGAAGGTGTAGGCCACCTGGTGATCTCCCGCGGCACCCCAGGCTCCGAGGCCTCCGCCGGCCTCCGTGCCCGCGGCAGCGTGGGCCGGGGTCATGTCGTTGTCGTGGTTTCCAAGCGTCAGGAAGAACGGCATGTCGAGGGCTGCGTAGGGCTCCTCGAACTGGTGATCGAAGCGGGGATCCTCCGGGCTCTCGACGCCCGCCTCGTACATGTTGTCACCGTTGGTGATGACGAAATCGCAGCCGCGGGCCTTGCACACCTTCGCCATCGCGTCGGCGACCTTGAATTGGGCCTCTGCGCCGGTGCCCTGGTCTCCAATGACCAGGAAGCGCAGGCCGGCGGCCGGTTCCGTCGATCCACCGTCTGGTTCGGTTTCGTCATCGGTCAGGCAACCCGCAAAAGACGCCGCCACCAGGAAGGCAACAGCGTAACCAGCCAGCTTCATGGACGACAGGGAAATCTTCGCCCCAATCAAGGTTGTGGGGGCGGGGTCTCTGTTCTCCTTACGGCCGCGGGCGGGCTCCGGCCGGTGGCGGACCTGAGTATCCTGCCCACCCTGGCCGGACCCGCTGATATGAACGCCTGCCGCCTGACGGCGGCCGCCGCCCGCCCAGCCGCGGCCACCGGTGGGCCAGCAGTGGGCCAACGGTGGGCCAACGGTCCGGGTCGGCGCCCAGGCACTCAGGCGAAGTTCGGCTCCCGCTTCTCCAGAAACGCTGCAACACCCTCGGCAAAATCCGGCGCTGCCGCAGACGCGGTAATCAGGCCCTGTTCGGCGTCTAGCTGGGCGGCGAAGTCGCCGGCCTGCATGGACAGCAGGCGCTTGGTGGATCCCCGGCTGGCCTTGGACCAGGAACCCCAGTGGGCGGCGACGGCGATGGCTCGTTCCAGCAGGTGGTCTGCTTCAGTAACCTCGTCCACGGCTCCCGTCGCCAGGGCCTCCTCGGCGCCCATGACTTCATTGTCGAAGAAGAACCGGCGGGAGCGCTGGGTTCCGATGAGCCGGGGAAGGAGCCATGTGGCTCCTCCGTCCGGGCAAAGGCCTAGCCGGAAGTAACTGGCTGCCAGCCGGGCCCCTGGGCTTGCGACGCGGTAGTCGGCCACCAGGGCCAAGCCGAGGCCGCCCCCGGCCGCTGCACCGTTGATGGCGGCGACGAAAACGGTGTCGCTTCTCCAGAGGGCAAGCAGGAGGGCATGCAATTCCTCGGTGGCTGCAAGAACGAAAGACGTGACCGTTCCGGCCTCGATGGAGGCCTTGAATTCGTTGATGTCTGCGCCTGCGCAGAAAACGCCGTCGGAGCCGGTCAAAACGATGGCGCGCACCGAGGCGTCCTGTAGCAGTTCCTCAAGGGTGAAGCGAATCTGGCGCAGGGTGGCGGCGTCGAAGGCATTCATCGATTCGGCGCTCTCGAAGGTAACCACGGCGACTCCGCCGTCCTGGCGGTCCACGCCGAGCAACCGGCCGGGCACGGCGGGGGGATCGGGGTTGGGGCGTCCGGCCACGGCTACCCCAGGCTCACGTTGACGTTCTTCACGCGGGTGTAGAACTCCATGGCGTGGCGTCCCTGCTCGACGCCGAAACCGCTGCGCTTCCAGCCAGAAAAGGGGGTCTGGGGGAACGTCACGGGGAACTCGTTGATGCTCACCATGCCGGACTCCAGGTCGCGAGCGAGGCGGTGGGCACGGCCAAGGTGGTTGGTCCACACCCCGTTCATCAGACCATATTCCACGTCGTTGGCGATACCAAGGGCTTCCTCCTCGTCGGAGAAGGGCAGCACCGCCAAGACGGGGCCAAAGACTTCGCTGCGAGCCACTTCATGGCTGGGCTCGACGTTGGCGAGCACCGTTGGGGTGAGGAAAGCCCCCGCCGCCAGCGCCGGATCATCCGGGGCGCCTCCGCCAGTCACGGCCCGGGCGCCCGCGTCTACAGCACGGTCGATGAAGCCCTGCACGCGGGCCCGTTGCTCCTGGCTGATCAGGCTGCCCACGCGCACGCCTTCCTGTTGGCCCGGACCAATCTTCCACTTGGCCGCCTCGGCCGCCACGGCATCCACCACCTGATCGTGGATGTCCTCGTGCACCAGGAGCCGACTGCCGGCCCAGCACATCTGGCCCGCGTTCATGAAGATGCCAAAGCACACCCCCTTGGCGGCTCGCTTCAGGTCGGCGTCGGGGAAGACGATGTTGGCGCCCTTGCCGCCCAGTTCGAGGGCCAGGGGTGCCACGTGATCGGCGGCCGCCCGCATGACCGATTGGCCGGCATCGATGCCGCCCGTGAAACTGATGCCTGCGACACCGTTGTGCCTGGCCAAAGCGTCACCGACGACGGGGCCGTCCCCGGTCAGGACTTGCAGCACGCCGGGCGGCACGCCGGCTTCCTGGGCCAGCTTGGCCCACCGCAGTAGGCTGAGTGGTGTCTGTTCGGCAGGTTTGGCGACCACCGTGCACCCCGCCGCCAGGGCGGGAGCAATGGAGCGCACGGCCAATTGGAGGGGGTAATTCCACGGACTGATGTGTGCGGTGACGCCGAGGCTCTGCCGCAGCGTGTAACCCAATCGGTCGCCGGGGACCGGAATGGTGTCGCCATGCACTTTGTCCGCCCAGCCGGCAAAGTACTCCAGGGTCCACGCGGCAAAGCCCACATCGCCGCCCGCCTCCCGGACGGTCTTGCCGTTGTTGCGGCTCTCCAGCAACGCCAGTTCCTTGGCGTGTTCCCGTGTCAGCGCCGCCAGCCGGCCCAGAACACGGCCCCGCTCGGCAGGATCGGCGCGGCTCCACGCGCCAAGGGCGTGGTGGCTGGCCTCCACCGCCAGTGCGGCGTCGTCCTTGTTGGCCCGGGGTACGCGCGCAATCACCTCGCCCGTGGCGGGGTCAAGGACATCCTGCACATCGCTGCCGGAGCCAGAACCCCAGCCCTCCCCAACAAGCATGGGCTCCATCTCAACCGTCTTCATGCCGACGCGATGGAGCCCGCCTCCTAAAGCGTGCGGAAGGTGGACGCGCCGCGCCGTCGGACGACGGGCGTCGCCTGGCCGGGCGATCCATCCTCGCACCCCCGCCCTCAGCCGCCGTCGCAGGCACGACCCCCATCCAGTTCCAGCCCCAGTCCCGGCCCGCCGCCCCACGCCAACACAGCCCCTCTGCTCCAGCCACAGCCGCGGCTACAGCGGCGCACCAGCTGCCCCGGTCGCACCCGCGGGGCCTGGGTCCCCAGCACAACCTATTGAACCGGACGCCAGGCAGAAGGGATTGGGCGGCAGCCCCAGGTGATTCAACATGGCAACAGGACGCAGCAAACCCGCAACCAAGCAGACAGTGACTCGCAAGGCGCCGAAGAAGGCGCCGGCCAAGGCGCAGAAGTCCATTTCACCCGCACCTGCCGCGTCGTCGAGCGAACTCGACCACTACCGGGACGTGTTTCGTCCGTTCGAAAAGGCCCTCCACGAGATGGAGCGCCGCATGGACCGCCTGCTACAGGAGGCGTTCGCCGAGGGACACGACTGGATCGGGTTGCCTCTGATGCACGGGCTGTCCCTGCAGCCAGGACCCCAAGGCCGGCCGGTCTTCCAGCCGTTTGGCAGCCTCGGGCAGAGCCTATCAGCCCTACAGGAGGGCTGGCGGGAGCCATTCCTCACCTGGCACCTGGACGACAAGAAACGCACGCTCCAGGTGCGCGCCGAGATGCCCGGCGTTTCCAAGGACGGAATCAAAGTCCAGGTGACGGGCGACGCCATCGAAATCGAGGGCGAGGGCGACGGCCAAAAGTACCTCGCCACCTGCGCGCCGGGAGCCCATCTTGACCCCGAGCGCACATCGGCCAGTTACGACAACGGCGTGCTCAACCTGACGGTGCACCTTCTCAAGCCCACCCGGACCAAGCCAAAACCAGTCAAGGTCAAGTAGGCGCCGTCCCCGCGGTTTCGATACGGTTTCTACGCACCGGTGGTCTTGACAACGTCCAATTCAGCCATCTCCTGCTCGAAGAAGAAACGGTCTTCAAATGCGGGCTCCAGTTCGTCCAGCCAGAGAGCCTTGTCGTCGTATTTGGCGAAGAACGGCCTCCCGACCCAGTCCGGGTTGCGCCCCTGCAGCATCCGCAGCGCCAGCACCTTCTGGCCGGCCACCTCGGTGGGGCCGAGCACTTCGACCTTACCCGGGTCGGCGCTCATGGAAGGACCACGAACGGTGCGGGCCAGGCCGCTGACCTGCTGGTACGCCCTGCGGAAAATCCTGTGGGCCTCGACCAACGGGATGCCGAAGTGGTGCTGCGCGCCTGTGTCCCGCACGACGAACATGTAGTACGGGATGACCCCCAGTTCGACCTCGCGGCGCCACTTGGCGGCCCACAAATCAGGGTCAGCGTTGATCTTGCGCAGCAGGGGCGTCTGGCTCCGGATCACGGCTCCCGTATCCCGGATGCGCCGGATAGCCTCAACCACCACGGGGGTCGACAGTTCGACGGGGTGGTTGAAGTGGGCCATGAAGGCCAGATGGATGCCACTGTCCACCACATCCCGGAACGTGTCCAGCACCTCGTCGGCGCCCGAGTCGGTGACGTACTTGTAGGGCCAGTAGGTCAAACTCTTCGAACCGATCCGGATGGTCGAGACGTTGGGAATGCGACCCGCCTGGCGGGCATCCGCGATGGCGCCGAGATAACCCCGGATCAGCCGCGGACTCATCACCATTGGGTCACCTCCGGTGAACAGAACATCCGTCACTTCGGGGTGCTCTTCCAGATAGGAAATCAGCGTGTCAATCTCTTTTGTCTGGAACTTCATATCGCCCAGAGCGACGAATTGCGGCCAGCGGAAACAGAAGGTGCAGTAGGCGTGGCAGGTTTGAGCCTGGCTGGGGAAGAAGAGAACTGTCTCGTTGTATTTGTGCTGCATTCCCTCCAGCCGGTCGCCATACAGTTCGGGCACATTGTGCTCCAGTTGGCCGGCGGGGTGAGGGTTCAACTGGTGTCGAATCTCGTTGGCTACATCCAGGAGGTGCTGGGCGTCGTCGGGGTGTTCCAGCAGGGCCTTGGACATGCGGTCAAAATGTTCTTCCACAAGCATTCCACGGTGCGGGAAGGTGAGCGTAAAAACGGGATCGTTGGGCACATTATCCCAGTTGATCAATTCGTCCACGACGTAATTGTTCGTCTTGAATGGGAAAACGTGGCCAACCACCTCTACTTCGAACATTTGCTGCTCGGACAGACGTTCCTGGACCTGGGGTATCTGGCGGAAACTCCGCAGGTCGAACGGCCGATAGGAGGCGGTGGCTGGCGTCGTGGATGCGGCAAGGGATTGCATGAGATCAAGAGAATGGGTC
>JBFIJP010000238.1:0-6609 GCA_041600695.1 Thermoplasmatota archaeon
CGACCAGTTCATGCCCGCCGTCAGCGTGGGACCCGACGGCACGGCTGACGTGGTCTGGTACGACCGCCGCGACGATCCCAACAACCACTTGTTCGACCTCTACTACACGTACAGCATTGACGGCGGCGCCACATGGGCCAAGAACCTGCGCGTGTCCGAGTCCAGCAGCGACGAGCAGTACAGCCACCACCAGAATGGCATGATCTTCATGGGCGACTACATCGACCTAGACTCCACCGACGGCCGCGCCTACCCGGTGTGGGTCGATACGCGCAACGGCAAGGCGGACGCCTTCATCGCGGTGATCGAGCGACCCGGCGCCAACGGCTAGGCCAGGGGGGCCGCGCCGGCCCCCCAATCCACGCCCGCCCAGAGGCCGGGCGTCGCACACGCGCAACGGCAAGGCGGACGCCTTCATCGCGGTGATCGAGCGACCCGGCGCAGTCGGCCTGCGCTGAACGGCCTACGAACTGGTGAACTCGTACGAGCCGGGAGTAATCTCCCACAGCCACACGAATGCTGCGCCCACGAAGCCGGGCTGGGTGCGAACGTACTCCCAGTTGCCGGGCACCGCAGGCAGTTCCACGAACTCAAAGATCGCGTTGGCGTTCTCAGGATCGGCGTCGGCCTCCTGCACCTCGTACTGGTGGTGCTTCTGGGCCGGGTCAAACAAGTCGATGGCCGTCCGGCCGGTTGCGCTGAGCGCGAAGACCACGCCGTACAACTCAGAGGCTTCCTCCGACATGGTGAACGTAGCGTGGTGCGCCGCGTTGGCGTACGAAGTCGGGTCGCCCGGCTGTGACAGGGCGAATTCCTCCACGACGCTGCGCGCCTCGGCCGTGTGGACCGTACCGTTCCAGTTGGCGCCGCGCCCCATGGAGCGGATGTTGAACACGAAGTCCTCCGGGTCCGGGGTGGAGGTGTCCATGTACAGGAGGCGGCTGTACCAGCCGATTTCTGGCACAAAGTCCGTCACCAGCTCGATCTCGCCCGTGGCATTCACGCCCACCAGGTCGAAGCCGGGGAACACGCCGTACGGGGTCGAGATGGCCGGGTTGAAGGTGGCGGTGATGGCAAGCTCCCGGGCTCCGTTGAAGAGCGGGTCGACGTTGGCGGTCCAGGTGTCGCCGTCGCGCATGGGGAACTTGTAGACGTTCCAGTCGACGCCGAATGCGGTGGTTTCCAGGTTCGAGGTGCCGATCTGGCCCAGCATGGGGAAGTCCCAGGCGGCCTCCCACTTGGCCACCTCGGGGTCGTCGGGCAGCATCAGGTAGCCGCCGGGGCCTGCCTCGACGACGACGGTGTTGATGTGGCTGCCTTCCGTGTCCGTGGGGCCGAAGTAGATGTGGTGCCCGAACCAGTCACCAATGCTCCAGGAGGGCGCCTTGGCGGCGTCCTCCGCCGTGATACCCTCCGTGGTGCCGGGTCCCTTGACCTCGGTGGGAACCGGTTCGGGTTCGGGGGTGTCCTCGGCGCAGCCGGCGAGGGCCACCGCGACGAGGAGGAGAGCGGGTGCAAATCGGAGTCTCATGCGTCGCCCAGGGGAGGTCTGGACTTTGGCCTTTGTCGTGGTTAGGCGCCATTGAAGGAGAGGGAAGAGAAGCAGATTGCAGCCGACGGTTGGGCGTGGCGCGGGTGCCATCGCCTAGTAAACGCAGAGGTCGGCGCCCGGGAAGATCACCCTCAGGCTGCCAAGGCTGAGCTGGCCACCGTCAAGAATGGTATGGCTGGGGTAGCCGCCAAGCCAGATGGGCGCTAGGCCCACGTCCTTCTCGGCCAGTGATGCCGGGGGCGTTGCGACAACCAGTTGCTGGCCATTGCCGAGATCGAAGGTCACCCCGTGCTCCGGCTCGTCGTGGCCGGGAGTGGTAGCGCCGAAGCCGGGGAAGACCTGGGTGCGTGGGATCGCCGGCGAGTCGATGTCCTCATCCGGGACGTCGGTGGGCATGGTGGTCACTTGGAAGGGGGCGACGGGAATGCAGGTGGCCGATCCGCCCGTCAGGTCGGCGTCGTAGCCGCCGCCGGGTAGTGTCAGGTCCGTGTCGTCGGCTAGTGCCGTGGGGATGGCTGTTGCGGCAATCAAGGCCAGGGTGGCCAAGAGGGCAGTTTGGTTCATGGGTTCAGTCCTGGGCGCGAGGCCCAGAGCATGAAATACATCGTTGGTGATCAATGTTGTTGGTATTTCGTTGCGAAATGTAGGAGTCAGGCTGCGGTGGAAAACAAAATGGTTCCAAAATGCACCATGAGGTGTCTTCGACAACCCGTTGGGGGCCGCATGCAGGCAGTTCCCTTGCAGAAGCAGCCATGATCCTTCGGGGGCTGGCCGCCCACAAGGCCGGCGGACTGGTCTCGTGGAGCGCGGGTTTCTCGGCGGGACCCGTCGGCAGGGGACGCGAGCGGGCTCGGCACCAGCATGAGAAGTGCTTCCGCCCGGCAGCCGCTGTGCCGCGCGCCAGCACGCGGGACAGCCCTTCTGGGTCTGCGCCTACGCCCCGGCCTTTTTCATGACATCCTCGAGGTCGTTCAACGACGCACGCACAGGCTCGCCGGTGAGTCCGAAGACGTAAAACGTGGGGGTTCCGGGGACATCGAAATCGCCTGCCAGCCGCCAGTCGGCGTCAACGAGGCCGGCCGTTTCGCGGTCCTGGTAACAGGTTTGCAGGCGGGTTTCGTCGAGGCCCTGCTCCGCCGCCAGCGATGAGAGGAACTCGCCAACGTTGGCGGCCGTGTACCGGCGCTGGTCGCGGTAGATGGCCTCCGTCAGGGACCAGAAGGCGTCGTTGCCACCCTCGCGGTGGGCGCATTCCTGGGCGATGCCGCCATCGTAGTCGAAATCGTACCCGGCCGTGTACTGGGTGAAGTAGAACACGGCGCGCCCCGCGTCGAAGTAATCCGTTTTGAGACGTGGGAGAATCTGAGCGTGGAAGTACTGGCACGACGCGCACTTGGGAGCTTCAAAGGCAACAACGACGACATCCGCGTCCGGGTCGCCCATGAACGGATCGTCGGCCAGGCCGAAGGCGGACAGGTTGGCATCGCGTGTTTCGCCCGTTGGGTCGCCGTCCCGCAGCATCAGGAGCACCAGGAGGGCGACGATGGCCACGACCCCCACCGCGACAGCTGCATTGCGCAGCCGCAGGTCCACGTTGGGCCGACCGCCATGGGCGGTCTTGAGGTGCCTGGCCAGCTTGTCCTCGTTCGTGAACGTCTGGCGGCAGCGCTTGCAAATTTCGCTCACGGTGTTCCCTGGGGGCGCGCCAGCGCCATCGGGCAGGTAAAACCTGCGCGGCGTCGGCGCGCCCGGCGCCGATCCGATGCGCGGCCGGGTCTAGCGAAGCGTGGCATAAGCCATGGCCGCCAGCGCCACCGTCTGGAACAGGCCCTCGCCCAGGACAAACATCTGCGCGCCGCTGCCAAAGTCGGGCATCATCGCCACCATATGGTACAGAAGCAGGCCGTTGTGGAACAAGAAGAACAGAGCGAAAACCCCCAGGGCCAGCGTAAAGGGCGAGCGAATCTGCGTGTGGTTGCGCCAGAAAACCGACCCCAGAACCAAGGCGAGGAGAGCGTTGACGCCAGCAACGGCGATGTTGACGATCATCATCTCACTCATCGGATTCTCCTTGGTTGAACTCGTCGAGGGCGTCGGGTGCTACCCGCTGGGCCACGGCTTCGAAATCCGCCAGACTCTCCTCCATGTCCGGAGTGAAGAAGAACACGTCGCCGTAGCCGGTGCCCCGCTGGGCCAGGATGCGGTTCTCGGTCAGCACCTTGAGGTGGTGCTTGACGGTCTTGTAATCCACGCCAAGAAGGCCGGCCAACTGATTGGTGTTGTACGGGCGGTCGCGCAGCAGCAGGAGTATGCGGATTCGCAACGGCCCGCCCCGGGTGCCCCCGAGGAGGTGCCAAAGAACCCGCTTCAGATTCGCCATGCTGCCCTTGCCCCCATCCCGGCCGGCGCGCCATAGGGCTTTCGAGTTGCCAGTATGGCCCGCGGCCAGGCCAGCCAGGACCGGGAGTGAGGGCGGTGTGGTGGATGGGGTCCAGCCGGCAGGTGCCGGCCGGGCCCCGACTCATGTCGACCAGCCGAAGGCGTCCTGGCTGCACGTCGGGAGCGAGTCACGCACATCGGGTTTGACGAAGTAGCGCCTGTAGGCGCCATCGGGTTGGCCCGCTACCAGGCCGTTCTCCACCAGCCGACGCAGATGCCAGCGTACGGTCGTCACGTTGATGGCCAGCCGGCGGGCCAAGTCGCCGGCGGTGGCGCCGGGGTGGGAGTCCACGAAGCCGCAGATGCGCTGGGCGTTGTCGCTGTTGACCAGGCCACGCGTGGCAGCCATGCGTTTGGCCTCGATACCGCCGGCCACGGGGTAGAAGACGCGGAACTTGCCGCTGCGCTGGCTGCGCACCAGGTTGGCGCGCTCCATCTTGCGGGCGTGCCATAGTACGCTGGAGGTCTCCATTCCCAATTCCCGTGCCAGTTCGCCAAGGTGGATGCCAGGTGTTTGGCTCACAATCCGGTACAGCCGGGCACGTCCCTCGTGGTCGAGGCTAGGGTGGTCGGGCAGATCGGGCGCTTGGGTCTCCGTCGGGGGTGCGGTCTTCATTCAGGCCCTAGGCCGCCCTCATTGCTTAAGAG
Organism: Thermoplasmatota archaeon; assembly: GCA_041600695.1. Lineage (GTDB taxonomy): Archaea > Thermoplasmatota > E2 > JACPAO01 > JAHFTW01 > JBFJVP01. The sequence goes on from JBFIJP010000238.1 coordinate 4,640, forward strand.
CATTTTCCCAGATTGGCCCCGATTTGGCCCCTTATCTGGCCCCAGCGGACTCCCAGGGCGGCCGGGCCAGGCCGGTTCCGGCGGCGTGCGGTCAGTGCCGTGCGAACTGGCCCGTTTTGCGCCTTGAACGGCGCCACCGCATCGGGTCGCAGCCCGGCCGTCCTGGAAGTCCTCGGTTGCGCATTTGCTGATGACGAACATCATCGACCCAGAGGGCCGCCCGAACGAGTCGGTGCAGGCCGAGGTGGGGGCTCAGACGCCTATGACGCGTCCCGCAGGATCCGCCTTGCCTGCTGAATCAACGGCATGTCCACCATTTTGCCGTCCACCACGACGACCCCACCCGCCCCCGCACCCGCCGCTTCCACGGACGCCAGCACCTTCTGGGCCCAGGCGATTTCGTCGGGGGTGGGCGCGAACGCATCGTGCACGATGGCCACCTGCGCCGGGTGGAGGCACATCTTGCCCGCGTAACCCAGGGCCCGCGCTTCCTCGGCCTCCCGTCGGGTGCGTTCAGCGTCCCGGAAGTCGGCGGTAATCATGTCGATGGCATCGATACCCGCCGCCGCGGCGGCCAGCGCCACCATGGCTCGGGGCACCGACACTTCCCAGTTGGTCGGGCTCCTGCGAAGCCCAGCATCCGCAGCCAGATCCTCGGCTCCAAAAGCGATGGCGGCCACGCGGTCGCTACAGGAGGCCAGGGCGCTGGATGCCAGCACTCCCGCCGCGGTTTCCAAGATCAGAAGCAGGCGCACCGTCCCAGGCTCCATGCCCAGTTCCGCCTCCGCGGCATCCAGCCTGGCGCCCAGGGCCTCCACCATGGCGGGGTCTTCGGCCTTGGGCAGGACAATGAGGTCGGGGCTGGCGGGCAGCACTGCGTCCAGGTCGGCTTCCGCCAAGGCACTGGGCCACGCATTGATGCGCACGGCGCGTTCGCATCCGGCCGGCCCTTGGGCCGCGATCAGCGCGGCCGCGACGGCGACGCGTGCCTCGGCCTTGTCGGCGGGTGCCACGGAATCCTCCAGATCCGCAACCACGACATCGGCGGCGCCCGTTTCCCAGGCCTTGCCGATTCGGTCGGTGCGTGTGCCCGGGGTGAACAGCACGGAGCGGCGCATCAGGCACCCCGCGTGCGCACCATGGCGGTTCGCTTGTACCGGCAGACCACTTGGTCATCCTGGTTGAGGACCTCGTGGGCGATGGTGACCAGGCCCCGGCCCGGTTTGCTGGTGGGCCGCTTGGACAGAATCTCGGACCGGACCCGCAACTCGTCGCCCGGGAACACCGGCTTGGGATGCACGATTTCCTCGTAGCCCATGTTGGCCACCAGGGTTCCCTCGGTGAGGTCGCCAACACTCATGCCGACGCTGGCCGCAAAGGTGTACAGGCCATTCACGAGCACATCCCTGAACCCGGCGGCGACGGCGGCGCCCCGATCCAGGTGGAGCGGCTGCGTGTTGCGGGTGAGCTTGCAGAAGGCCACGTTGTCCTCCAGGTTTACCCGCAGGCGCGCATCGTGCTCGATGAGCGCCCCAATCTCGAAGTCCTCGTACAACAGGCCCGGCATTCTGGCCTGGGCAGGATGCCGAGGCAAAAAAGGCCGGGGAGTGGGAAGGGGGTGGAGGGGTCAGCCGGGCGCGCGCTCAGGCGCCTTCGCACGACTCCCAGTAGGATCGACCGGCGCCCAAGGATCCGATTCTTGTGCCTGAGCCATGGGACACGCCAATCACTTCGTGCTCCGAGCACCAGGAACCGCTCCAGGTCTGGTTGCCCCAGCTCCCGGACGACTCGCCCTGCTGGCGGCCATCGAAGTAGTAGACGGTTCCCCATTCGTAGAAGCCGTGACCCGATAGCTCGTAATCGAGGCCAATCATGGACCCAACGGATTCGGATTCCTGGCTGTAGGAGTAGGGCTCCGGGCCGCAAGCATCTCCGTAGGAGTACGCGTTGTGCCAGACTTGCTCGCCGGC
>JBFIJP010000239.1:0-6601 GCA_041600695.1 Thermoplasmatota archaeon
CCTTCGGTGTCGAGGGTTCCGGAACTGCGTCGCACGCGCAGCCTGCCGTGGAAGGCGCCCGTGACAGGCACCAAGATTCGTAGGGTCATGCACGTACCTCCATGCTTCGCGCGGCTGTACCGGAATAACTCGCTGCGCTCGCTGATCGGGCCGCCTGCGGCGCCCCGGTGCCGAAGTTCGCTACGCTCACTCCGGTCTGCGACAAGGCCGTCTCCGCCGGCCTCGTCGACCGCCGCCGCTGCGCGGCGGCTGTACCGAAATGACTCGCTGCGCTCGTCATTCCGGTACCCCCTGTTGCATCAGTTCCCGCGCGATGATCATCCGCTGGATTTCGTTCGTGCCTTCGTAGATTTCGGTGATGAGCTGGTCGCGGAAGCCCCGCTCGAGTCCGGTTCTGTACTTCAGGCCATCCGCGCCAAAGATCTGCAGTGCAGAGTCCAGGTGGCGCCCCATCATCTCACTGCCGAAGATCTTCGTGGCGGCAGCGGCACGACTGACCTTTTCCCGCAGGCTGCGGGGGACGGGCTCACCGGCGGCGATGCGCTCGTAGTAGTCGTTCGTAAGGGTCGCCGCGTGGTACACGGCGTGCTCCTGCATGTGGATGTCCGTCGCCATGTCAGCCAGCATCCATTGGATGGATTGGTTGTCGGCAATCGGGCGACCAAACCGCTCGCGGGCCTTGGCGCGCTCCAGGCAGTCGGCCAGGACACGCTTGGCACCGCCCAGCGAGCCAGCGCCCAGGCCGACGCGTCCGCCGTCGAGGGCGGTCAGGGCCACGATAAAGCCCTCTCCCACATTTCCAAGAATGTTCTCCTTGGGAACACGAAGGTTGTCGAAAATGAGTTCCGCCGTGTTGGACTGCCGAATGCCCAGCTTGTCCTCGATGGTCCCGATCTCCATGCCCTGACCCAACGCATCCTTGCGCTCGACGATGAAACAGGTCACGCCGCCGTGGGCGCCCAGGGTTTCATCCGTCACGGCGAAGACGGTCAGGTAGTCGGCGAAGTTGCCGTTGCTGCACCAGATCTTGGTGCCGGACAACAGGTAGTCGTTGCCTTCGCGCACGGCCTTGGTCTTGATGCTCGCCGCATCGCTGCCGGCCGTCGGCTCGGTCAGGGCAAACGCCGAGATCGCCTTCCCCTCTGCACAGGGCCGTACGTACCGTTCCCGCTGGTCCTCGGTTCCAAACAAGTACATGGGCATCAGGCCAATGCCAGTGTGGGCGCCAAGGACGGTCACGATCGAGGCATCGACGGCAGAGACTTCCTCCATGGCGATGCAGTAACCCACCTCGCCCATGCCTGCACCCCCCAATTCACGGGGGATGCTCATGCCGAAGTAGCCCTGGTCCTGCATCCGCTTGATCAGGTCCATGGGGCTATGGCCGCCATGACCCGTCCAATCGTCCACCGGGAGGTTGGGTTCGATCTCATTGCGCATGAATTGCCGGATGCTGCGCTTGAGAAGGCGCTGTTCTGGCGTGAAACTAAACTCGATGCTCATGGACTCCGATCCTTTGTGCCCGGGGGCAGGTGGTTGGAGAAGGGTGCGGGGGGAAGGGCAAGGCGAAAGAAAGGTGAAAGCGACCGCCCCGCCGGCCCGGCGAACCAGGGGCTCGTCGGGAGGAAGCGCGGCGGGCAAGCCAAGGACCCTGGGGCCCGGCTGCTGACGAAAACCGGGCTTCCCCGGCCACTGACCAAGCCAACCCAGAGGGCTGGCTCGGCCGCGCCGAAGAAAACCGGGCTTCCCCGGCCACTGACCAAGCCACCCCAGAGGGCTGGCTCGGCCGCGCCGAAGAAAACCGGGCTTCCCCGGCCACTGACCAAGCCACCCCAGAGGGCTGGCTCGGCCGCGCCGACGAAGCCTTCGGCTTCGCCGGCTTACTTGCCCTTGAAGTCGGCGGTGCGCTTCTCGATGAAGGCGGTGATGCCCTCGACGAGGTCTTCGCTGGCCGCCAGGCGGCCGGCGGCGTCCAGTTCGTTCTGGAGCGACTCGGCGCGGCTGCCGGCGCGGACGCTGAAGTCAATGGCCTTCTTCGATTCTGCAACCGCCAGCGGCGCCGCCTTGTGGATGATCATCCGGGCGATGTCGATGGCCGCGCGGACCTCTTCGCCGTCGGGCACGATCTTGTTGACCAGGCCGATGCGCTGGGCCTCCTGGGCGTTGATCATCTGACCGGTGAAGATCAGTTCCTTCGCCTTGGCGGGGCCGACGAGGTGGGGCAGGCGGGTGGAGCCGCCCCAGGCGGGCAGCAGGCCGATCCAGACTTCGGGCTGGCCGAAGCGGGCGCGGTCGCTGCTGATGCGCATGTCGCAGGCCATGGACAGCTCGCAGCCGCCACCGAGGGCCAAGTTGTTAATGGCCGCAATGACGGGCTTGGAGCAGTCCTCGACGGCGTTGAACGCCTCATGTCCGGCGCTCACCATGTCCTTGGCGTCATCGGGCGTCAGGCCCGTGAATTCCTTCAGGTCGGCACCCGCGCAGAAGGCGTGGTTGCCCGCGCCCGTCAGCACGACTGCCCGGACATCGGCGTTCTTGTCGAGTTCCTCAAACGTCTGCTTGAGTTCCTTCAGTACACTGGGCGATAGCGCGTTCACCGGGGGGTGATCCAGTGTGACGATGGCGGTCTTGTTGTCGATCTTGACCTTGACGAGTTCTCCCATGTTGATGTCTCCTTGTGAGGTTGTGTTCAGTAGCCGGACTTGTAGTCGTGGAAGCCACGGCCACTCTTCTGGCCCAGGCGGCCGGCGAGCACGAGGCGGCGCAGGACGCGCTTGGCCTTGTTCGGGTCGGCCGCGTAGGAACCGTAGTTCTCCATGATGGACCCCGCCACATCGTGCAGGGTATCGATTCCGATCAGGTCCATGAGGGCCAGGGGCCCCATGGGCATGCCGGCACCGGCCTGCATGGCCAGGTCGATGTCCTTTGCGCTGGCGACCCCTTCCTCGTAGCAGGCCAGCGTTTCGTTCAGCATCGGGATCAGGATGCGGTTGACCAGGAATCCGGGGCCCTCCTTGACCTGGATGGGCACCATCGGGAAGCGGAAGTTGCGCATGGGCGCGAAGAAGTTGACCAGGTCCTCGGTGACGTCGCTGCGCGTCTGGAAGCCGGGGATGATCTCGATGAGGGGGAGCTGGGTGGGGGGGTTGAAGAAGTGGACGCCCAGGAATTTGCCGCGGCGCTCCTGCGGCAGGGCGGAGGCGATCTCGGTGATGGGCAGCGTGCTCGTGTTGGAGGCGATGACGGCGTGGTCGTTCAGGACAGTGAGCAGTTCCTCGAAGATCTTCTTCTTGAGGCCCAGGTTCTCGGGGGCCGCCTCGATGACCAGATCCACATCGGCCAGGTCCTGCAGGTCCGTGGTCGGCGTGATCTTGGACAGCACCTGCTGCTTGCGCTCCTCGGTGTAGGTGGGCTTCAGGTTCTCGTGCACGACCGCCTTCTGTTCGTCGGTCAGTTCGACGCGGGTCTTCTTCTCGAAGTCCGTGATTGCCTTGTCGGCCTTGGATGCGTGGAACTTGACCAACCCGTCGAGGTCGTCGGTGATGGTCTTCATGCCGCGGGCCAGGGCCTCGTCATTGATGTCGCGTAGTACGACCTTTGTGCCATTGAGTGCCAGTACCTCAGCGATACGGGCGCCCATGACGCCTGCTCCCAGAACGGCTGCCTTGTCGACGAAGAGGACCATGAAATCGTACTCCTAAGGGTGCGCAACACCGAGCATCGGCGGCGCGTGGCTCGCGGGAACCTGCGGCGGCCAGAAAACCGTATCGTCTCGTGGACCCATCCAGGTTACGCTTTCCCTAACATGTTCGAGTTCGCCCTTGCCATGTCAGGTCTTGGCAGGGCGAGGCCAACCGGCGGTGGTCCACCCACCATGGCCGCCTGCCGGCTGGTTTTCGATGAGACTGGTGCCGACGGTGGGTCGGCGAAAATGGAGGGACGGGGCAAGGGGGGTGTGCTTCCGGTCAGCCGGCCGGGCCGGCCGCTGGTCGCGGCCAGACGGGCGCCAGGCCGGGCCGCCGACCTAGTTCAGTGCGACAACGACGACATCGCGAACGGAACGGATCGAGTTGAAGGGGAACACGACGTGCCCCCGGGCATCCTGGGGGTACAGGCGGGGGTCGATCTCTTCCGCCGGCTCCACCAGGATGGATGCCAAGTCGCCGGTTTCCACGTTTGCCGTAATGTTGCGAAGGACGCCCATGTAGCCGCCCTCGTCGCTCATCACGGTCTTGCCTCGCAGCTGCGATTCCATGACCTTCATGTGAGTGCTCCCGCTTGCAACAGGAGGGGCAAGGGGAAAAGGCCATCGAAAAGCGGCCATCCGCCGTTGCCGGTTCAGCGGGGCGGTTCCTCCCGCAGATCGACGGCGATCCAGTGGAGCGAGTAGGCCTCGGATTCGTTGCCGCGGTACAGCTCCAACCACAAGCCCTGGGACGGGTCAGGCGCACGGCTGAAGTCGGTGGCGATCACTCCCGCGGGCCCGTCGCGGCCCCACGCCGCCCCCCAGGCGCCATCGGGTCCAACGCGTACCTGTCCCTCAAACAGGGCTTGCCGGCCGAACGAACCCTGTAATGCCTCGTCGACCTGGAAGGAGCGCTGCGCGTCGGCGGGCGCCATGGAGAGCATCTGAACCGCCTGGTCGTTGCCGTCCTGCATCTCGAAACCGACGCAATCTGTCGGGCTACAGATGACCCAGCGCGGGTCGGTATCTGCCGAAACGGGTGTCCAGGCTACCGTGAAGGTAACGGTTGCTGCCCCCGCAATGGCGCCCGGAGCCGCCAGGGGCACCCGGAGGACGCGGGCGCCCAGCACCGATCCGTCAAAGAAATCGAGCCGGTCGGCGCCTGCGTCGAACCGGGGCGGCTCGCCCAGTTCGGCATGAGTGTTGAGCCAGGCGGCGTCCATGAAGGTCCGGGCCGAGAACGGGGCGGTTGCGTCGGCCCCGGGTGGGCCCCGTTCCCCCTGGATGCCTTGCGGCCCCATTTCGCCCTGGGGACCCTGAGGGCCGGTGGCTCCTGTCGGACCGGCAGGCCCGGCGGGGCCGGCTTCGCCTCGCGGTCCCTGGGGGCCCGTTGCACCCGTGGCTCCTGTGGGGCCCGGAGGGCCAGCCGGACCAGTGTCGCCTCGCGGCCCCTGGGGGCCCGTTGCACCCGTGGCTCCTGTGGGGCCCGGAGGGCCAGGCGGGCCGGGGTCTCCCTGTGATCCGGGCGCTCCGGTTTCGCCGGGCACACCCTGCTGGCCATCTGCACCCGGCGGCCCTGTGGCACCTGCAGGTCCGACCGGGCCGATCGGCCCCGCCGGCCCGGGGGGGCCCGCGGGTCCTGTTGGGCCGCGGCACAGCGGGTCGCCCTGGACGCAGACCTGCTGCGAGGCCCATGTGAGTTCACCCGTCGGCGCGGCCGACAGGGCCCGCCCGTTGAATCGGACGGCGTTGGCGTTCATGTCAAGGTCGCCAGTCATCGTGTCACCGGCCACATCCACATAGGGATCGGCCACGGGCAAGCTGGCTACCAGGGCCGCCGCTGTCAGGGCGGCCACTGCACCGTAACGCAGGGTTCGCTGGATCATGTTCCTTCCTCCGGCCGACCCCGCCCGTGGCGGGATCGAACGGCCAGGCATCAACCAGGCGCCCCTTGAGTCTTCGTTCGCCTGCGAGCTAGCCAATGGATAGCGCCGACCTTCGGAAAGGTCGATCATCCAAAGGGACGAGGAGAGCCGAGGAGATGGGGGGGAGCGGGGAGGAGAGGGGAGCAGAGGGGAGCAGAGCCGCCGCCTAGCGGCGTCCCCACCGAGCGGGCGCCTACAGGAACTCCATGCCGCCGCCGCCACCGGTCTGGATCTTCTTCACAGCCGTTTGGCCCAGTTGCTCGGCCATCCGGTCGTAATACTTGATGATCTCTTCCGTGACGGAGTTGCGGACGGTCCGCAGGGCTTCCTCGAAGTGGTTCTTGCCGACGATGCGGGCCTTCTTGTCCTCCCGCAGGGCCACGATGGCCGCCTCGCGGCACAAGGCCTCCAGGTCGGCGCCGACGTAGCCCTTGGTGAGCTTGGCGATGTCGTCCAAGTCGACGTCCTTGGCCAGTGGCATCTTGCTCGCGTGGACGTTGAGAATCGCCCGGCGGGCCTCCTCGTCGGGAGCCGTGACCTTGATGAGCCGGTCGAAGCGGCCGGCGCGAAGCAGGCCCGTGTCGAGGATGTCGGGGCGGTTGGTGGCGCCGATGATGACGACGCCCTCCATGGATTCCATGCCGTCAATGCTGGTGAGGAGTTGGTTGACGATGGATTCCGTCACGTGGCTGCCTTCGTAGACGCCCCGCCGGGGCGCAATGGCGTCAATCTCGTCAAGGAAGACAATGCTGGGGCTGCTCTGCTTGGCCTTCTTGAAGATCTCGCGGACCGCCTTTTCGGATTCGCCGACCCACTTGCTCAGGACCTCGGGGCCCTTGACGCTCAGGAAGTTTGCGCCGGACTCGTTGGCGACCGCCTTGGCGAGCAGCGTCTTGCCGGTGCCGGGCGGGCCGTAGAGCAGGATGCCCCGCGGCGGGCGGATACCCATGCGCTCGAAGGCGTCGGGGTCGTCCAGCGGCCACTCGACGGC
>JBFIJP010000240.1:0-6537 GCA_041600695.1 Thermoplasmatota archaeon
GCATGGGTCTGTCCGACCAGCTCACGTTCTATGACCTCGTGGGACTCATCATCCCCGGAGGAGCCGTACTGGCGCCGGTGGCCTGGGCCTTGCTAACCCTGGGCTGGGTGGATTGGCCAAGCCTGGACCCACTGATGCTGGCCGGCGCCGGCCTGGGGGCCGCCTACGTCCTGGGACACCTGGCACAGCTCATCACCCGGCTGCCTCGGGTGGACCGACTCATCGAGGGCCGCGACGGCCATCCCTACGAGGAGACCCTGCTGGATCCGACTACCACGCGGGCCCCAAGCAAGGAGGCATCCTTGCCCGGACCAGGGGCGGACGAATCGGGCCCCGGTGGCCTGAGCAGGGCCTTCCACGACCGCCTCTCCTGGGGTCTGGAGCGCACGCTGGGAATCAAGCCGGAACTGGCGACGCCGGCGGGCCGGAGAGAAGCGTTCGGGCTCTGCTATGCCTACGTGGTGCAATACGGCAACCCCGGGCGCATCCAGATGTTCAAGGGCGTATCCGGCTTCTATCGCGGCATGCTGACCGCAGCCACGGTGACCGTGATCGCCGGCGCGACGGCAGCCGGCGTCCTCCTGTCCCGCACCGCATCGGAAGCGGGGCCCGGTTTTGCCCTGGTGGCGGCCGCGGGCTTGACGGTTCTCGGCGCGGTCGCCGCAGGATTGTTCGTGCGGGGCTTCCACCAGATGGACCGCCGATTCGTGCTCGCCGTCCTGCGCAGCTTCTATGTCCTGGCCTGCGCCGACCGCACGCATGGCGCGGCGGGCGCCGTGACGCCCCGCGCGCTGTTGGAGCCCCAGGAAGCCTGAAGGACCACGCCCGCCTCGCCGCCGCCCATGGCCGACGCCGCTGCAATCGTTTCCCTGGTGCACCAGGTGCTGCCCGACGCCCAGGTCCACCCCACAGACCTGACCGGCGGCGGGGACCACTGGCATTGCGTCGTGATCGACGAAGCCTTCGATGGTCTGCGCCCACTCCAGCGCCAACGCATCATCCTGGATGCCTTCAAGCCGCACATTGCCTCCGGCGTCGTGCACGCGCTGGATCTCAAGTGCCTGACGCCGCCGGAACTGGAGACCCGGCACGGGGGCCAGGTGCCGGCGCCCTTCCGGCCCCATGGCCCGGGTGAGGGTCAGCACCCGGGCGCGTGGTAATTGCTGTCTAGACGAAGCAGCCGCCGCCGCGGAAGCTGAACCAGAAATGGCAGCCGTGGTCGAGCACGGCGACGCAGACTTGGTTGCCGCTGTACGCTCGGCACACGGTGTCGCCGCCCTGGTCGTAGGCGGGTGCCGCGACGTTCTGCCAGGCCGAAGCGCAGCCATCAGCACCTAGGTGGCGCGGGGGCGTTTCGTAGCCCTTGCCGGCAGGGTCGCTTCCCGGGGGGAGGTTTCCCGTGCTCCACGCAAGGTCTGCTGCCGCGCACGCTAGCTCGGCAGCGCCAAGGGCGGCTGCCATGGCCGGGTCAGCTTCGGGGGGAGGGTCGGGGTGATTGGCCGATGCGGGCGATGCTGCTATCGCCGCTGCGGCGAAGAGTGCCATCAGAAAACATGGAGCACGCATGCTGTGACATGGCCTTCCGCCTATTTTTTTGGTTGGATGGCCCGGCTGGACGGCGGGGTTTCGTCGGCTCCGGCCGGGGCGACGGCACCCGAGGGCCTACTCAACCGACGGGCCGTTGCGAAACACTTGGGGGCCGAAGTCGATGTTGCCCGGCGCCGAGCGCACGAACCGGTTGGTCACGCCGTCCTCATCTCGCGATGCGTACGCCACCACCAGATCGCCATCGGGCGTCTGGCGCAACTGCAGGAAGTCCCCCAGACTGCGGTAGTATACGCCCTCGTGCACGGCAGCCGGATCGGCCACCACCGTTTGCCACATCGGGTCGGCCTGGTCGGCATCCTGGCTGTAGGAGATCTTCAGGTACCACTCGGCGTCCTCCTCGTCCTCGAAGCCGACGTTTTTCGCCTCGTAGTAGGCCAGGGCCACCACTCCGGTCTTTCCGGCAACGAGCCACGCCTTGTCGACCAATCCGTCGCGCGCGGTGATCGGGAAAGGTCCGCCCACTGTGCCGTTGGGTTGGATCGAAAACACACTGATGGCCGTGTTGTCTTCGCCAGCGGTGTGCATCACGGCAACGTAGGTGATGCCGGCAGCGTCGGCAGCAGCCTGCATGTAGAACTCCGCGCCCTCGTCGCCGTTCTCCAGCGGCAAGTCGATTCGGTCGCCCCAGGTGCGGCCGCCGTCAAGGCTGATCCAGGCCGAGGGGTCGTCGATGCACCCGCCCATGATCAGGTGGTCTCGTACGGGGCCCTGCCCCAGTGCTATCAGGGGGCACGGGAATTCGGTGCCGGACAGGTAGTCCCACGTCCAGCCGCCGTCGTAGCTCGGGTAGAACCACGTGGAGCGGGCGGTGTTGTATGCGATGAAGACCTCGTCGGCGGCGCCGGCGCGCACCCAGGGCCGATCGACCAGCGGCAGGAAGGGGTCGGCCTTGGTGTGAATGTGGGTGCCGTCCGCGGCGTACTTCGTGAAGTAGGCGGATACGATCGCGATGTCAAAGAAATACACGTTGCCTGCGTCATCGATGGCAAAATCACCCTCGATGCCAAACGCGTCCCGGGTCGCTCCGGTCCCCTCCGCGAAGGGGAGCGCCTCGAACGTTACTCCGCCGTCAAACGAGCGCCAGATGGGGGGCGACTGACTGATGCAGCACACGGCCGAGTACCAAATCGTGCCGTCGCCGGCGACTTCCACTTGCGGCTCCCCAAACGCTCCGCAGGGGGAGCGATACGCGAGGCTCTGGGGACACACGAGATCGACGGCTGGCAGAAAGCCGAGCAATTCCTCGACCGGGGCAGCCGCGGGCGGGTTATCCGCCTCCAGGCATCCAGCCAGGGACGCGACCAAAAGCAGGGCAACCACCATCCGGTTCATGGCGCCGCCACCGTCGCCGGGCACTTGATGATTGGCCGCGCCGGCAGTGGCCCGTGCGACCCACGCGGCCGACCGTCGCCGCCAACCCAACCTTCATGACCCTGGCGGTATGAGTCGTTCACATGAGCCTACCCTTGGCCGGCGCCCCGGCCCCCACCACCAGCGCGCCCAGCCCGCTGACCCCCGAACTCAAAGCCGAGTTGGATGCCTTGGTCAAGGAGAACGATCTGGTTCTCTTCATGAAGGGCACTCCCGAAGCCCCCCAGTGTGGCTTCAGCAACCGCGCCGCCCAGGTGCTCCAGCAACTGGATCGGCCCTTCCACGCGGTCGACGTGTTTGCCGTCGCTGACCCGTTCGCCTACGTTCGTGCCCTAGCGGAGTGGGCGGAGTTCCCGACCCTGCCCCAGATTTGGGTGAAGGGCGAACTCATCGGCGGCAGCGACATCGCACTCGACCTCTTCGAGAGCGGTGAATTGCAGGAAATGCTGGCCTAGCGTCTGCCATCCTGAAAAAGAGAAAGAGGGGTTGAAGGGGGTGACCCCCGCGCCGCTACCGGAAACCGGCGGCGCTGCGGCGGGCACGCCTAAGGCGCCGGTTCGAAATCGACGGTCAGTCGGTAATAATCCGCCACGACGGCCTGGCTCTTCAGGTACACGTGGACCGTGTAATTGCCCGGCGTGAGCGTCTCGAAGAACGACTCGGGTCGCGTGGTGAGACCGCTGGAACTGGCCACGATGACGCCGTCCTTCTTGAGAAGAAGATCGAAGTCGTTGACCGCTGCGTTCCATGTGAGCAGTCCGTCGGCCGTCACGTTTTGGCCGACTTCAAACGGAATGTAACGGTGGTAGAACACCGTGGCGAGAACCTGCTCGCCGTGGTCGATGTCCCGGGGCACACCGCTGGACCCGCCGGAGCCAGTGGCTGCCAGAGGGGTGAATTCCACCTGCGAATCAGGGGTTTCAGCGGGGGTTTGGGCTTGAAGCAGTGCTGCCAGGAAGGCAAACGCAGCGACGAACAGGGTTGACCTCTGCATGATTCTGGCAACCGTGCCAGCCAACTTGAAAGGTGCATGTCTTTGACCTGTTTTCATCGAGACTCAACCGTCCAAGCAGGCTCTCTGCCAGGCTTCGCTGACGCCCTGGTTTTGGATTGAAAAAGCGCGTTGGAGATTCGATCACGGACCAAAGCCCCGCTGCCTGGCGGCGCCCGGAAATGCAACGGGGGCCGAGCGGCCGGGCAAAAAAAATCGTGCGTCGGTCACGCCAACGGAAGCGGTCCTACGTCAGGACGCCCTGGGGGAGCCGGGCAACACCGGATCGACCCAGTGTCATGAAAGAGGGGCCTGCGGGGAGTTCCTGGCGGCGTCGGTTGGTTTGAGTGGGCGTCATGGTTCACCTAGGTGTTCTCGCCCATCAGGCCGTCGCGTCGAACGACGTACCACGTGGCGCCGTCCAGCGAGTAGCGGGGCCGCTTGCTTCCCTTGTTGACCACCAGGCCAGCGTCCTGAAGCTTGGCCAGTTGGCGGCACACGACCTTTCGGCTGGCGCCGGTCATGCGGCTGAAATCCTGGATGGTGGCCTCGCGGCGGGAGCGCAGGACATCAATGAGTTGGCGGGCCATGTCGGAGCGCAGCGCCGTGAGCCACCGCATGCGTTCCGGCGTGGTGGCGGGGGGGAACAGGTGCAGTTCGCGTCCCGTGGTCATGGCTGCAACGTGTCCGGTCTGAACCAGGAAATCAATGTGGTAGCAAATTGTTCCCCACGCGAGATCGACTTCCTTGCAAAGGGCTGTCTTGTGGATTCCGGGGAAGCGCTCCACCACATCCAGGATGCGCTGGCGCGCATCGGTGCGGGGCGCTTGCGTGGGCACCGGCGACGCCGGGGGTGCCGGGTACGTTGCCGGGCGAATGCCCATCTGCTTGCGGGCTTCGTGAGCCATCAGGTCGCGCATGGCGCGCCCGGGATCGTGACGTGTGGTATCCAGGGACCAGGCATCCATGGGAGTTCCTCCTGCGGTCCATGGCCTTGCAACCACGGAGCCGCTGAGGTGCCATCGATCCCATAGCATATGGTATCTTTAGGCCTAGATTCGAAAACACAAAGGCTGGCAAAAAAGGCACGTCCAACAGGGTTGGATTGGTCGTGCTGTGCTAGCGCTGAGTAGCAATCTGGGACATAAAAAAGTTTCATCACCGGCAGGTTGCAGGCAATGTCGGGGGAGAAAGAGCCGGTCAGGTCAAGGTCGCCGTGGCGAAGAAGGCGGGAACCCAGCGGGGTCGGCCGTGGGTCGTTGCCACGCCCCACGAGCCGAGCGAGTCACGGCGGCCAACGCACGGCCGCGCGGCCGGGGCCGTGGCGCCCCCTGGTGGCAGGTTGGGTTGGTTCATGCCACCAGCACGGTGGCCCCGCCACATAGTATCTTTAGTCCCTGGTTCGAAAAGTGGGTTTGGACAAAGAAACAGCGCATATGGGACAGCCAGCGCCCTGGCACTTTTCATTTAGTTGATGCACTAAAGCAACAAAATAGTTTTCGGCGTGGGTCAGGATGTGGCCCACCGACGTTCAGAAAAGTTACACGGGAGAAGAGGGCGGTTGGGGGGTGGTTGGGGGTGGTTGGGTGAGAAGTGGAGCTTCTACGGGACCCAGCGGCCCAACTCCACCGAAAAGCCGGTGGTCGGGAGGATGGCGCCGAGCCCATGGCTCTCGCCGCCGAAATCCGGCGTGGCGCCGCTGACCGGCAGCTCATCGCGGGCGATTCCGTCGCCGCCAACCGGCAGGCCGGCGTCAAGAATGTGGGTTGCGGCACCGTAGGGGCAGTTGGGATCGATGATGATCACGGAGCCCTGGAAGGATGGCCCGAAGGTGCCGCGGGCCTCGTCGTCGGCGGGCACGCCGGCAACGAAAATCATCGCCTCGCCGAGGGGGCCGACGCGGAAGTTGACCGGTTTGTCATCGGAACCCGCGCGCCAGTCAACGCACCAGGTGCCGTGCGACGCCCCTGCCATCGGCAACGACAGGAGCAGGGCGGTCAGGGTGGCAAGCATCAAGATACGGTTCAAGCCAGGCATCATGTTCGGATCACTCCCGTTTGATATAATGGAGGCGCAGTTTGACCCTCTTCTATCGAGACGCACCCAGTACGCGGCAGGGCGGGCGCATCATTGGAATTCCAGCACCGATGTCGCAGTCGCGAGGACCAGGAGTGCAGGCCAGGCACCGCCGGCGAGGATTTCGCCGAGGATGCCGCCTTCTGCGGTCAGGATGGCAGCCTGGGGCATCTGGAAGGCCGTCGCTTCCTGGTACGCCTGCCGGATGAGCTGGGCTCCGTCGGCGGGTCCGTGGTGGTGCAAATACAGACGGGACAGCGGCACGCCGTCGGCGTCACCTGCCAGGGCGGGCGCATCCACCTGGTAACGTAAACCGGCCCCCTCCAGCAGCAGCGACCGGCCCGCCGCGATGGGGGTCATGGAGAAGTTGCCGGGCCGGGCGGGGTAGCCGCCTTCCCGCAGCGCAGCGCCCAGCGCGTCGTCCGAAACCACCACCTCAAGCAGGTACGTTTCCACGGCATCCGTCTCGTTGGTCTTGGCGCGCACGGGAA
>JBFIJP010000241.1:0-6507 GCA_041600695.1 Thermoplasmatota archaeon
GACCCACGATTTTGCCTAGCCCTGGAATCAACACCCGCGTGCCGGCTGCAATCGGTTTGGTCGCGGTCGCCGCGGCGGCATTCGTTGCGTTGGCGCCCAAGCTCAAGGCCGCCACGCTCGGGCTTTTCACCCGCCTGCTGCCCCAGCGGATCGCCGAGCACCCTTCCCGGCAGAGCATCCTCGATGCCGTCGCCGCAGACCCCGGCATCCACCAAGAGGGACTCAGCCGCCGAACGGGCCTGCTGGGAGGTACACTGGAACACCACCTCCGGGCCTTGGTGCGTGCAGAACGCCTCCAGGTCGTCCACGCCGGCGGTTACAAGTGCCTGTTTCCCTCCGGCACGCCTCGGCAGGCGCTCGCGGCGGGCCCGGTTCTGCGAGCGGCGACCGCCCAGCAGATCCTCCACCGCGTGCAGAAGGCCCCGGGTATCACGCAGCGGGAACTGGCTCAACAGATGGCCTTGGCGCCTGCCACGATCGCCCACCATACGCGCCGGCTACGTGAAGCCGGCGTGATCGACGCCCGGCGCCAAGGGCGTAGCGTGGGGTTATGGGCGGCGTAGCCCCGGGACCGTGCGATTGCAGTGTTGTGTCGATCGGGTCCCGAAGCTGCTAAGCAAAGACCTGCTCAAGGCCGAAGGACACCCCCACGCCGACGGCCGCCAGCACCGCGATCGCAGAGGTGCCACCTGCTTGGGCGTCCCCGATGGGGACACGCTTTGGATGCCTTTCCCTACCCCTGGGATTGCTGCAAATGAAATCGAAACAGTGGGTCGAGGAACGTATTGTCTTCGCCCAGAACCTCAAGTGACCGCAGCGCCTTGAGCGCATTTCGAACGTTCTCGGGCACGCCGAGGCGGTGCCGAATCAGGAAGTCCCCACCAGTCGGATGGACGGGTTGGTCCATTGCCATCGCGTATAGGACTCGCCGCTGATTTCCGGGCTTGACCTGTGAGAGGATGCGTTCGTAATCCGTCGCATTTTCCCAGAGCGCGGCTTCGATGCTTGCCTCGACATCTTGGAGGGCGTGGAAGTGGCGCAGCAGTTGCACGACTCGCTTCGTGTTGGTTCCGGTGACGGCGGCCAGTTGGTCGGCCTGATCGTCGGTCAAAGGTGCTGGCAAGTAGGCTTCGGCGTCGGCGCGCAGGTCATGGATGGTCAGTCCGTGAATCTGCATCGTGGTTAACTGCTGGTAGAACGGACTGGCCTTGTCATCCTGTAGCCATGCGAGCGTGGATGGCGCGCTGCCAGAGAGGAGAATTTGAACCGCACGGGTGGCCTGGGCACGGCGTCGCAGGGTTGACACCACATCGGGGAGGCCCATGACGTCCTGGAACTCGTCCAGGGCCAAGATCAGCCGGAGGCCCAGCCCGTCGGCGCATCGTTCAAGGAAGGTCCAAGCTTCATCGAGGCCGGGGCGATTGCTCTGGCCGCGCCGTACGCGCAGCGAAGCACCCTTCGCGCCGATGGTGATCTCGATCTCTTCCAGGTCAGCAACGGCCCCCTGTAGCCATTTGGTGAATCGTTTCGTCGCGGCGAGGCCAGTAGCGTTGAACGCGCCCAGCACGCGACCGGCCAGGTCTTGCTCATCGATGCAGCCCAGCAAATCCACGTGGATGCCGACCAGTTCGTCCGGGAGGTCCCACAGCACGCGCGTGATCAGGCTGGTCTTGCCCCGACGGCGCGGGCCGTAGATGAGCACGTTTCGCCCGCTATCCACGTAGTCTCGGAGTCGCCGTCTTTCTTCATCTCGGTCAAGAAACGCCGTCGGGTCGCTGGGGCGAAGGTGATCGAACGGATTTTCCATATCTTCCTTTACAAGCCCAAGGTTGTAAAGGTTAGGGTTGCAACTGGTGGCTCATGTTGTACGTTCCCATGGGCGAGCTTGGGGCGCATCGAGCCATGGCGC
This sequence comes from Thermoplasmatota archaeon, assembly GCA_041600695.1. GTDB lineage: Archaea > Thermoplasmatota > E2 > JACPAO01 > JAHFTW01 > JBFJVP01. The sequence goes on from JBFIJP010000241.1 coordinate 1,910, forward strand.
CCATCCTTCCTGTCGCGGCTGCGGGCTTGGGCCTCGGTGTTCTGTGTGGTGGTTGGTAGACGCCGCGACGTTCAGGGTGGCGGCCGAGCGGGCAAAATGAGGAGGCGGGCGCACGGCGCGGGCAAGAACCGCTGCTCCAACGCGCTCGGCGCAGGTCCTCATCTTCGGCCCACCTAGCAAACGGCAGGCGCGGGGAACATCGCCGCAACATGCAACGCTGTCGGCCACGGGCCAGCCCGACGTCTAGCGATGAAAAAATGAGCCTCACAGAAATTCGCGAGGAGGCCCTTGAGAAAAAGAGAAGGAGAAGACTGAGTTTCGGCGCTACGCACGAACCGTCGCCGCCGGCGGTCCGACGCCCCTGTAAGCAGGGCCGCCATCGCGCCGCAACGGCCTACGCTGTCGCTTCGGCCGTTACGGCCACCATATTGTCAACCAGCGCCTTGCCAAACTCGGAGCACTTCAGGAGCTTGGCGCCCTCCATCATCCTCTCGAAGTCGTACGTGACGGTCTTGTTGAGGATGGTTTGGGCGAGGCTGGCGTCGATCATGTTGGCGGCCTCGTGCCAGCCCATGTGGCGCAGCATCATGACGCCGCTGAGGATGACGGAGCCGGGGTTGACCTTGTCCAGGCCGGCGTACTTGGGGGCCGTGCCGTGGGTGGCCTCGAAGATGGCGTGGCCGGTGACGTAATTGATGTTGGCGCCGGGGGCGATGCCGATGCCGCCGACGCAGGCTGCCAGGGCGTCACTCAGGTAGTCGCCGTTCAGGTTGAGGGTGGCGACGACCGAGTACTCGTCGGGGCGCGTCAGGATCTGCTGCAGCATGGCGTCGGCAATGACATCCTTGATGATGATGCCGGCGCCGGGCCTGCCCTCAGGAATGACGTGCCAGGGGCCGCCGTCCAGGGGCTCCGCGCCGAAGAAGTCGGCTGCGACCTTGTAGCCCCAGTCGCGGAAGCCGCCCTCGGTGAACTTCATGATGTTGCCCTTGTGGACCAGGGTCACGCTGGGCAGGTTGTGCTGGATGGCGTAGCTGATGGCGGAGTGCACCAGGCGCTCGGTGCCGAGGTAACTGACCGGCTTGATGCCGAGGCCGACCTCGACGCCGATGGCGCGGTGGGGCATGCCGATGCCCTCCAACTGCTTCTGCCAGGCCTTGGCCTTCTCGTCGGTGCCGAAGCGGACCTTCTCGGCCTTCTTGGGGAACTCGGCTTCCAGGAAGTCAAGCACCTTCTGTGCTTCGTCGGAGCCGCCCACGAATTCGATGCCGGCGTAGATGTCCTCCGTGTTCTCACGGAAGATCACCCAGTCGTGGCGCTCGGGGCCGTGGACGGGGCTGGGAACACCAGCGTAGTACTTGACGGGCCGGAGGCACACGTACAAGTCGAGAATCTGGCGCAAGGCCACGTTGAGACTGCGGATGCCGCCGCCCACGGGCGTGGTCAGGGGGCCCTTGATGGCAACCTTGTACTGGCGGATGGCCTCCAGCGTCGCCTCAGGCAGCCACTCGCCGGCCTCGTTGAAGGCCTTCTCGCCCGCCAGGACTTCCATCCACTCGATGCGGCGCTTGCCGCCGTAGGCTTTCTTGACGGCGGCGTCCAGAACCATCTTGCTTGCGTGCCAGATGTCGGGGCCGGTGCCGTCGCCCTCGATGAACGGGATGATGGGGTTGTCGGGGACGACGCGCGTGCCGTCCTCCGCCACCGTAATGGCGGCGCCTCCCTCGGGAACCGTGTACGTCCAGGCCATAAGGATCATGGCGCGCTGAAGTGGGGGCATTTAAGAGGGTTGAGGTGGCGTTTCCAGGGGCCTCCTGGCTGCTCTTTGGCAAGCCTCAACAGTAGGGACCCCCTGGCTGGAGTGGTGCGTTGCTTCGGGCTACTCGCGCTTTTTGTCATCGCCGCGTCGGCCGCGGCGCAGCCGGCGGGCCAGCCGGAGGGCGAATCGGGCCTGTGGTTGACCAGCAAATCCCTCGGCCTGTCCGAACATGGGCCCGACCGGTTTGTCCTCTCCCACCTGGCCCCCGATCTGGGGCGGGTGCCGTTGGGGCATACCGATGCCGCGACCGAGTGGGAGAATCGTCACCTGGTGCACAAGGTCCGGGCGGATTACACGTACGCTGGAAAAGGCGAGTTCCGCGGGGCATTGGGCTGTGAAATGGTCTCCGCCAGCAACCCCGTCACCGAATTGGATCTGCGGGCCACGGTCACGTTCCATGACCATCCGTGGCGCCTGGGAGATGTCAAGCTCACGCTGCTGTGCGCCGGAACGGAAACGCCGTTTACGATTCCCCTCGACCTGGAGGGTGTTGCCCTGGCGGCCGGTGACGAATTGGTGGTTGCCGTCATGACTCCGATTCCAAATCCCTCCACAGCGGGCATCAGCAACCTGTACCTGACGGCTGGCGGCGAACAAGCCACCACGCTGGTGGCCCCGTGGACCCGGGACGCCCTGCTCGAACCTCTCGAGTTGAACAACCAGTGGCCCAGCGGACGGCAGCAGACACAGCGTTTCCTTTGGGCCACGGACGCCCCGGCGGTCATTGCCGTACTGGAGGGTGAATCCACACGGGGCCAGATCACGGCGCGCTTGCTGGACCCCGCGTCGGAGAACCTGCTGACGGAGATTCGCATCGATCAGAGGGGTCAAGCCTCGGATGCGCCGCCCCGCGCGTTTCGTGACGGCGCAATCGTGGATGCCGGGCATCGGACCCGGTGGCTCGTCGAGGTGGATTACGGCACGACCAATACGGGCAACGTGACGTTCAGGCTGGATCCGGTCGTGCCGCCTAGCCAGTCCACAACGGTTACGCCTGCACCAGCACCCGCACCGCCCACGCCGAATGGCGGAGCCGAACCCGATCCGCACATCGACGCCGATGCTGGACAGAAGTCGACTCCCTCGCCTGGCGTGCTGGTCGTCGCCGTCGCCTTGGCAGCCGCGGTGGTCGTCCGGCGGCGCTGAGGACGATGAGGCTACGTCTGGCCCTCGGGGCATGGTCCAACAAGCACTTTGACCACGGCTTGTACCCCCTGCGCACCCTCCACGCCGAATACCTGCCTCGTTACGCAACGGTCTTTGACGCCGCAGAGGCGGACAACCTGTACCACCGGGAGCCGGAGCCCGGTGAACTGGAGGCGTGGTGTTCCCAGACCCCTGACGGTTTCGTGTTTCTGCCCAAGTTGCACAAATCCGCCGTGCTTGCGGCGCCCGAGGGCGGTTTGCCGGAGGCGCGGCTGGCCCTTGAGCGCCTGGCGCCACTGCGGGCCGCTGGCCGGCTGGGGCCGGTTTTGGCCCAGTTCCCTGCACGCTTCGAATTTTCGGACGCAGGCGTCGCCTGGCTGCGGGAGTTGTTGGACTTGGCGCCCGCCGGGGGGATGGCCGTGGAGTTGCGTCACGCGTCGTGGTGGCGCCCCGAGGTACGGGCGTTGCTCGAGCGCCGCCGCGCGCCGCTGGTCTGGTCCACGTTCCCCAAGGCGTTTGCTCCCGATTGGGTCACGGGCGATGTCGGGTACGTCCGCTTCGTCGGCAAGCACACGGCGACCCGGGGCAGGTGGGTCCACAAGGAGGACCGCGTGGAGGATCTGTTGGAAATCCGTGCCCGGCTGGCTGAAGAGCCGTGGCTGGAGTGCTTCGTGGTCGTGACCAATCGCTGGGAGGGCAACGCCATCGATTCGTTGCCGGCGGTGGCGGCGGCGCTGGGTCTTCGGGACCTGGCCAAGCGTGCCAGGCGCCGGCCGGCGGAGCCCCTCTTCCCGGACCCGCCCTGAAGGGTCAAGAACGATGCGGGGCCTTGCGGGCTGTGCGCCGGATTCCCGCTTTCTTTTACGGCTCGTACATGGACCCGGAGTTGCTACGGCGCTATGGTGCCCATCCGGGGGCCGGCCAGCGTGCAACCCTGCGCGGATGGCGGGTTGGATTCACGCCCTACGCCAACCTGATTGAGGCGGAGAATGGTTCCGCCACCGGAATTCTGTACGACTTGCCCTACAAGGAATTGGACCTTCTCTACGGCCCTGGCGGCTACGTGACCAGCTACTATCCGGTGCCGGTTCTGGTGGAGGCTGAGGGGGGCCCGCGGGCGGCCCTCACCTACGTTGAGGACGCCGCCGAGCGTTTGCCTGATGCAGCGTACGTGGAGAGTTACCTGGCGGTCTGCCGCCGCGTCGGTTTGCCCCGAGCTGTGGTCGACGCCGTGGCGCGGCAGGCCGGCCTGGTCACAGGCGAGCCCTGAAGCGGCCTCCGCTGGGCAGGCCTTCTTTTCGAGATCGCAAGCTGGGGGTTGGCCCCTTGCTGGTGCAGGTGCCGTGACCGGCCGAGCGGGATGCTGGCAGGTGGTTGACTCGTCGGGTGACTGGTTGGTGGGGCGGCGAACGGAGGCATTTGTCCGCCGCCCCGGGTTGGTAGGTTGGGTTGGGTTAGTGTCAGTCTAGACGGACAGCATTCCTCCCGGGTGCTCCGGGTCGTCGGGTCCGTCAGGAAGGTTGCCGGCCGGGTTGGGGGTTGCGGACAGGGGCAGCGGGAGTCGGTCAGGCTGACCGTCCGGGCCGGCCTTGTCGACGTAGATGTAGGCGTCATAGTCGCCGTGGGCCGTACC
>JBFIJP010000242.1:0-6500 GCA_041600695.1 Thermoplasmatota archaeon
GCCAGCTCGGACTGCTTCATCGGCTGGTGGTAGGCAATCAGGGCCAGCGTCTTGAGAAGCTTGGGCGCAATCTCCATGGCCGCAAACTTGGCCGCCGGCTCCGCCGCCACGGTCTTCACCTGCATGGCCCACTTCTCGCCGGCCTTGCCAATCTCCAGCACCGAATCCCGCTCCGCGTACGCCTTGCGCAGCCGATCCACCGCCTGCCTGACAGCGGGGCGGGCCAGTTCGGTCCGCTCGGCGATCTCCTCGATGGAGAGGGGCCGCCCGGCGCTGAAAAGCGCCGCCTCGACCACGTGGTCGGGCTTCATGCCCCTCACGCTTCCACCTCCGCCTCGATGACGGCGGCCGCCTCGGGAAGCCTAGGTGTCAGCCAGATCTCGCCCCGCGGGAAGTCCTCCTGCGCGATCGTCACCCGGCCCTCCTTGGTGAGAAACAGGACGGCATTGAATGTCTGGACCAAGTCCATGACGTCTTTCTCGTGCAGGTCGCTGAAGGGAATCGGCGCAGACGGGTACTCCAGGATGCGCTGCCACGTTTCGGCGACCTCCGCCTCCTGATCCTCCCGGTGCACCATACCGCCCACGCGCCCGCGCATCTTGCGCTTCAGGCTGAGGCGAGCCTTGAGCCGCTGCTGGTTGGTAATCTCCCGCTGCTCTGCTTCAACGTGCACCTCCTCCAGTGCCCCGATCAACTCCATCAGGGTCACCTTCCGATCCCCCTTGTGACGGATCTTCTCATCAATGGGCGCCTCCGGAGCCTGCCGGATGCGCTGGGTGTAATCCCACTCATCCTCCGAGAAATTCCAGTCGGGAACATCATCCCACGAGAGTTCCTCCGGCTCGTCGGGCACCCGCGTCGCACGCTCCGCCAACTCATCGGACTGTAGCTTGAGAACGGTCCACGCCATCAGGATGATGCGGCCTGCCGTCACCAGATCGATGCCGCGCAGCCGCGCCTCCTTCAGGTACAACTCGGCGAACTTCGACAAATCCAAGTCCCACGGGTCCAGGTGCTCGTTGATCACCAACTCCAACGCGATGGCAATGTCGCGCTGGAACGGATCGCGGATGCTGACGTGTTCGCCGTCCTCAGAGTGGCCAACCATCTCCACGTAGGCGTCGATGCGGCCGCCGCTCTCGTCGTGCTCGGCCAGCGCCTTGTGCCACAGCAAATGCCGCACCACTTGGGCCGTCTGGAGGGTCGTCTGCTGCGGCCTGGGCTCGGGTGGATCGAAGGCCGAAATTGGCCTCGGTTGCTGGCTCATTCCCGCACCTCCACCTGCATCATGCGTTGCAACGTGCCCGAGATCGTGGAGTCTGCGTCATCACCGTCGTCGTCACTGGACCCGTCGGTGCGGATTTCGTGGAGCGTCACGTCCGCCGGCTCGTCGCCTGCATCGTCCGCGTCGTCCTCCTCGCGCAGGTTGTCAATGTCGAAGTTGGCGATGACCTCGGACTGGCCCGGCACCTGCTGGGTGACCCCGTAAATGTGGCTCGCTTCCTTCAGCGTGATCTTGCGCAGGCTCACCTGAATGAACTGGGCAAACCGTGAATTGTCCCGCACCAGCTTGGCCAGCAGTTCCGAATTGACGGCGTCCAGGTTCTGGTCCACCTCGTCGAGGTAATAGAATGGGCTCGGTTCATATTGCTGAATCGCAAAGATGAAAGCCATCGACGTGAGGCTCTTCTCGCCCCCCGACAGCGCATCCAGGCGCGTGACGCGCTTGCCCATGGGCTGCGCCTTCAGGATCAGGCCAGCCGTGAACGGGTCCTCCGGATTCTCCAGCTCCATCTTCGCCTTGCCACCCAAGGAGAGGCGCGCGTACACTTCCTGGAAGTTCTGATCGATGGCCACGAAGACCTCCGTGAGGGCTCCCTTCTTCTTGAGCGTGATTTCCTCCACCAGCCGAATCAACTCCGTGCGCTGGCTCTGCAAGCGCTCCACCTCGGCCTGCAAGCCAGACTGGCGTGTGACCTGCTCCTCCCACTCCTCAAGGGCCCGCATGTTGACGGCGCCCAACCGATCCAGTTGGGCCTCCAGGTTGCGCAGTTGGCGACGCAGTTCATCCGCCGCGGGGACCACCTCGTCCGCCTCCAGTTCGACCGGATGCGACTTCAATTCCAGCATCGCTTCGCCCAGTTCCTCCTCCAGCGCCGGCAGCTTCGCCTTGGCGTTGCTAATGAGCGAGTAGTGGGTTTCCATCCGGTCGGCGATCTTGTCCATCTTGCTCTTCAGGTTGACCAGATCCTGGTAGCACTTATCGCGCGCATCCTGCAACTGCTTGAGCGCGCCCGTGGCCTTGCGCTCCATGCGCATGAGGGCATCCAGTTCGGCCTTGCCCTTATCGTACGCCTCCGTGTACCTGATCTGATCATCCTGGAGTCGCTCCCGTTGGCGGCCGTGCTCCTCGATGGCGCGCTCCAACTCGGCCCGGCGGGCGTCCACCAGTTCCACCTGCTTGGCGGCGACATCGCGGCGGTTTTCCGCCTTCAACGACCGGTCTAGGAGGTCCGCAATGTCCCTCTCCAGGGCCTCAACGCGTTCCCGCAGTTCCTTCTTGGTGCCCTTGAGCAGCAGTTGGCCCTTCTCCTCGCGCAGCGACTCCAGCTCGGCCAGGCGCGTCTCCAACTCGCTGCCCCGGCTGGCCGCTTCATCGATACGGCGCTGGGAATCCCCGATGGTCGCCCCGAGCTTGTCCAGTTCGGTCACCAGTTGGCCCGCCCGCGCCCCAAGGCTATCCCGGCGCCGTTGCAACTCCTCCAGCCGCTGCTGGCTGGAAGCGCCCTCGCGACCCTCGTCCTGCAGTTCTCCTTCCAGGGAGCTGAGTTCCGAGCGGGCCTCCGACAGGCGCTCCAGAGCATCCTCCTGCGCCGCCTCGGCCTGCTGGATTTCACCCAGCAGCTCGTCCACCCGGGAGCGATCCTGGTTGCTGAATCCGGGGCCATCCTTCTGCCGCCCCTGGCTGCCGCCCACCATGGCGCCGCTGGCCTCGAACAATTCGCCGCCGACGGTAACGATGCGAACACCGCCCATCAGGCGCCGACCGGCGCCCATGTCCTCGGCCACAAGCGTATCGCCGAAGACATACCAGAAGGCGTTCTGGTAACGAGGATTGAAATCGATCAGGTCCAGGGCGAAACCCACACAGCCGGGCTGCTTGACCTTCATCAGTGCCTGGCCGCGGGGGCGACCAGGAACCATCTTGTTGAGCGGCAGGAACGTGGCGCGCCCGGCCCGCTGCTGCTTCAGGAATTCAATGCATGCCGCCGCCGCCGAGTCGTCCTCCACCACCACGGCCTGCATGCGGCCGCCAGCGGCGGTCTGGAGAGCTGTCTGGTAGCGCTCGTCGGCGCTGGCAAGGTCGGCAATGGTGCCGATGACGCCCTTCAACTGGCCACGATCGCGGGCATCCATGACCACTTGCACGGACCGGCCGAAGCCACCCACGCGCTCCGCGGCCTCCTGGCGTGCCTGCAACTCAGCCAGTTCCCGCTGGAGGCGCCGGATGCGATGCTCCAAGTCATCATTCTGCCTGGTCAGTTCCGCCTGCGCCTTGCGCAAATCGAACAGCCGGCGCTCCTGCTGCTTGCGCTTGGCTCCCGAGCCCTGCGCCTGCCCCTCCAGTTCACCGAGTTGCCAGGTAACCTCCTTGAGATCCTGGTCCACGGTCTCCTGGGAAGCCACCGATTCCTCGCGGCTGCGCTCCAGGCCCTCGTGGCGCTCCCGGAGCCGATCCAGTTCCAGGCGGACCTCGTGGAGTTCCAGTTGGCCCCGCTCGTGCTCCTGCTTGAGCTGCGCCAACTCCCGGTTGAGGTTCATGGCGCCAGCGTCTGACTGGCTAATGAGGCCGCGGACCCCGTCCAGTTCCTTGCGGCGAGCCGCCAGGAGCGCGCCGGATTCTTCGGCCTCCGAGGCGGCGCTGGTCTGCACCTTGCGGGTCACGCCTAGCTCCTTCTGCACCCGCCGGAGTTCATCCTGGATGGGCAGAAGGTCCTCGGCGCCGCCCTGCAGTTCCATGCGCGCGTAGTTGATTTTCTCCTCCATGCGCACGAGCCTGTCCCGGACCTGCTCAATCTGGTCCTGGAGCTTGCGGGCCTCCTCGCCGCCCTCCTCACGAATCTTTTGCTCCGCCTCGGCAAATTGCTGCTGCGTCTCCTTGTAGCGGGCCTTCAGCTCGCCCAGTTGCCCGTCGAGCTTTTCCCGCTCGCCCGTGAACTGCTCCAGTTGGGACCGCACCTGGGTGATCTGGCTGGCCACATCGTCGCGGCGGCGCAGGGCCATCAGACCCTTGGTGCGCTGGATGCCGGTCTGGAGGCTCTTGTACTTGGTCGCCGCCTCCTTTTCCCGCTCCAGGCGCTTTAGGCTGCCGGCAATCTCGTCCAACACAATGCCGATGCGTTCCAGGTTGGCCTCCACCTCCGAGCGGCGGGCGTTGGCCTGGTCGATGTCCTTGTCGAACGCTGTGACGCCGGCGATGTCGTCCAGGATCTTGCGTCGCTCCACGTTGCTCATCTGGCAGATGCGCAGCACATCGCCCTGCTGGGTGATGTTGTACCCATCGGCACTGATGCGGGCATGGTTGAGCAGGTCGACGAACTCGCGCTTCTTGGACGCCCGGTCGTTGACGTAGAAGTTGGACACGTAGCCGTCGGGATCGTCCTTGTTCGGGCGGCGGCGCACCTTTCGCGTCAGCGTCACCTCGTCCGCCTCGACCGGCATGGTGCGATCGCGATTGTCGAACGTGAGGCTCACGAGGCAGTAGCTGGAAGCCTTGCCGTGCTGGCCGCCGTTGAAGATCAGGTCCGTCAGCCGGCCGGCCCGGATGGCCCGGGGCGAGTTCGGACCGAGCACGAACAGGATGGCGTCACCGATGTTGGACTTCCCCGAACCGTTCGGGCCGGTGATGCCAGTGTAGCCCTGCTCGAACGGAACAGTGAGCTTGCGCCCGAAGCTCTTGAAATTCTCCATGTGGACTTGCTTGAGGTGCATGCTCCACCGATACAGGGTTGGCGTGCACGGAGCAGGCCTTGGCTCTTGCGGCTTGCGGGGCCCATGCTGGGCCAGCAAGCCGAAGCCAAGCTGCGTCGAGTGCGATCCAATCCCGTTCGTTCAGCCAAAACGTAGTAGAAAAGCCAACCGGGTTGTCTTTCCTGTTGGCTGGCGCCCCAAAAACAGCCGTCGGGGCGGCTTTCGGCAGGGCTGCCGTGGCCCGCCGGCAAGTGCTGGCCGGGCGACCAGGCGGTCAAAAAGAAGGTGAAGGGCGAGGATGGGTACTAGGTCCGTTCAATCCCGAATGCGATCTTCAGGTCAACCTTGTATTCCGTGATCTTGCCGTTTTCGCATTTGATGCTCATGTTTTGCACATGGGCGCCCGTGATGTCGCGCGTGGTGGCTTGGGCGTCGGCGATCGCGTGCGTGATGGCGTCCTCGAAGCTCTTTGTGGAACAGCCTACGAGTTCAACCACCTTGGCGGTGCGGTGGGCATGGACGGACGAGCCTGTGCGGGTTGCTTGGCCTTGGGTTACGAGAGACATATCGTCACCGCAAGGAGGTTGGCCGCTTGGGCTATGAAGTGCTGGCGCCGAGGTCTGGATGGGCCGCTCCCCGGCGGGGGCACGGGGTGGGGTCCCGGATAGGCACGCCCCGTCGCCCAACGCCGTTGCCGAGCGCCGTTGCCGAGCGCCACTCCGGCAGCCCCTTGATGCAAGGCCTGGTTTCGGGCCTGTGAGCGACGCCACACGGCCGGCCGACGCAGGCAGCCCCGTCTACGAGTTTTTCGCACCCTTTGCCCACCTGCCGGGACGTTACGAATGGTGCCGCATTCGCAGCCCGACCCATGGCGTGTTCGACTGTTTCATTGTCTTGGGTGAGTCGACGGCTGCGCCCGCGACGGTCTACGTGAACGGCGATGCCGGCGCCGCATTCATGGCAGACCGGTACCCGGAGAGTACGTGCATTCGGGTGGGCGCGCGGGATCTGGCGATCACGGAGGCGGACGGCGGGCGCCGCGTGGAGGGGCTCCTGCGAGCCGCCGAGGGCCCGGTCCACGCTGCCTCTATGACGTTCCAGGGCGGCTCGGAACCGCCGGCGCAGACCGAATACGGGGGCGGGGGTTTTCCAGTCTGGGGTGGCCGGTGGACCTGCTGGGGAGTCGACCTGGAACTGGCTGCGCACGTGACGGGGGAGGTTCTGGGTGCCGACGGCCGCCGAGAAAGACTGGATGGCGTGCCGGGCATCGTGACGCTTGGAAGCTTTGGCCGACTGGAGCCACGCGCGGCGTAAACGCCTGCATCTGCCTGCCTGCTGTGGGGCAACCGTTCAAAGCGCCGCCGCGCTGGCGCCTGCATGCGTATCTTGTTGCTGTGCGTGGCCCTGGTGCTCGCCGCTTCTGCTCCCGCTGCTGCCCAGTCGGTCATGGATGACGTTCAAGACACCCTGAACGACCCGACCAATCCCCAGTACGGTTCCCTGAAGGAATCCTGCTATCGCACCGGTGA
>JBFIJP010000243.1:0-6497 GCA_041600695.1 Thermoplasmatota archaeon
CAACGACGCCTGCCGGAACGACTGGTGGGACCAGGCCATGATCGCCTGGTTCGACCAATTCCTCAAGGACATCGACACTGGCATCCTGGACGCGCCCGCCGTGCAGGTACAGGGCGACGACATGCGGTGGCGCCACGAGGACACCTGGCCACCCGCCGACGTGGCGTGGCACGACCTGGCCCTCGGCGTCGGCGGTGAGATGGGGACCCACGGCGCCCGGCAGGCCAACGGAACCGCCGTCTACCACGACGCCCAGGGCGGCGCCGGCCCCAAGATCCCCGTAGGCGTCCCGGGCCTGTCGGGACCCTACCAGGCAGTGTGGCGCTCGGAACCCCTGTCCGCCGACTGGCAAATTTCCGGCATGCCCCGGTTCGAGGCCAACGTCACCGCCAGCGGCCCCCGCGCCAGCCTCATGCTCACCCTGGCCGAGGAGCGTCCCGACGGTTCCCTGCGCGCGTTCAACTTTGCTGCCAAGAGCCTCAACCACGTGGAGGACCCCGCCAACGGCCGCGCCGACATCAGCGGCGACATCCAATGGGTGAAGTTGAATTTCTTCCCCCAGGACGATGTCGTGCACGAAGGCAACCGACTGGTTCTCATCGCCGCAGGCAACCTCCAACCCGGCGACCAACCCGGCCCAACGCTGCAACCCATCGCCACGGGCTCCATGATCGAGATCGACCTCGCCGGCGCATGGCTGACGGTGCCCGTCGACCACACGCTGGAGTTTGAAGAGCCGCAGCCCTTCTCGTCCTGACCGGGTTGAACCCCAACGCCGCGGCCAACAGCCAACCGCACAAGGACGGCCCACCGATTGGGCGTCATGACTGGCCAATCCACGAATCACAGCGCCTTCTGGGTTGTGTTGCTCGTCCTGGCGGCTGCCCGGTTGTGGCCTAATCGGCGCGCAACTTCGTGGTACAGCGCCGCTTTGTTGACGCGTTCGCCGTTGAGTGTCCGGACCAGCAGATCGAAGTAGGCCGCAATAGCGACATCGTTCTCCGTTTCAGTCCAAGCCACGCTGACTAGGATGGCGACGTGCAGGCCCGTGGCCCCGGCTGCGCAACGCATATGTAGCGCCGCCGGCAAGTTCGATTCATGAACCCCGTGGCATTCGTCCAAGATCGCTGGGGTGCATGGCGCGCGGGGCGCCTGATCCGGCGCGTCAGGACGTTCGAACGCCTGGGGCACCTCGCACGCTGCGTTGACGAATCCCCCCCAAGCATCGATGGCGGCCGGGGTGGCGCTTTGCAATACCGCGTGGCAGGCCAAGAATGGATGACCCGGTGCGAGTAACACTTGATCGGGTAACAGGCCCCCTTGAGGCGCCGAGATTCCCTTAGGCTCGTCGGTGGGCCGATAGCTTTAGGAGCGCAAGGGTTATTGGAATCAAGATACCATGGGGTATCCGATGGCGTGGGAACTGCCGGACGCGGATGTCGAGTATGCCTTGGCCTTGCAGCTTGTGGGCCAGCCAGCGCGCACGCAACTCAGCATCTTGGAAGCGCTGATGGGGGAACCCCAGACCTTTACGGGCCTTCGTCCCGTCTTGGCCGGTCGCAACAACAACGTGCTGACCAAGGCGCTCGCAGCGCTGCGAGAAAAGGGCTTGATCCAGACCGGCCTCCAAGCTGACCTGAAGACCAAGGTGTACAAGCTGACCAGCCTCGGCAAGCTCGTCATCCTGCGGAGTCATGAGATGCTCCCCCACCAGCAGAGCATCGAAGCGTACGAGCGCGGTGTTGCGGCGTCGGCATGAAGGAGGACTTCGCCCGCGTTGTTCGCGAAAATTGGCCGAAAACGGTGGGCTACCTTGTGGCGGGCGAGCCTCCGTGCATCCAGATTCGGGACGATGAAATCCAGCATGTGCACCGACGCTTGGTTCCGATTGGCCTGGCCTCTGTCGAAGACGTGAAGGCCAGCGGCTCGTGGTTCATGGCGGTCATCGTGTGTCCCGGCGACGACCTGTCGGGCCTCGCCGCCTGGGCCGCCGGGCAAGACGCCCGCCGGATCTACTTCTACCTCTACGCGGATGCCGATGCGAGCCAGCTACGGCCGATGGCAACGCACGGCATTCCCATCCACCACTTCAGCGACGGCCACAACGATTGGACTGACCTGCACAAGGTTCTGGGGTGGGATCTGAACGTGCTCGTCTACGACGACGCGTAGTCGGAAGCGGGCGCTTACGTGCCCCCATGCTTGGATGCCGTTTCGCGGCAGGTGTGGAGAAAGGGGTTTTGCCCCCCGGCGAGACGGTCCACCTCCCCTTTTCACCCCGTTAGGCCGTCACCGGAGCGTGGCCCAAGCCGCCGACCTGCTCGCCCGCCTGCATATTGGCCTCCACCGGGGTCCCTGTCGGCCTGCGGAAGGGGTGGTTGAGGCCAACCTCGTGCGGGGTGGGCCGGATCAGCTTCTGGCTTGGCTGGAGACCCAGTTGGGCCTGAATGGTCCGGCAATTCCCTGGACTGACCGGGTGGTGGATTTCCATCGGGCCCTGGGCCAAGTGGATGGTGCGTCGTATCGGGCGAGTTTTGGGGCGGATGCGTGGGCGACGGCGAGCGAATTGCTCCAGCGTCGCGATGCGCTGCTCATGGCCGGTTGGGACGGGCAGCCGGTGGGCCTTGGATTGGTGGACGATCTGGCACGGGCGCGGGCCCGGTTGCCTGGCGTGCCCGACCGGTTGGAGGCGGTTTTGGCTGCGCTGGCTGGGGGCATGCGCCTGGGGCCCCACGCGGTTTTCCTGGAGGAGGCCGCCTCGGCGTGGCCGCTGCGTTGGCAGCCGGTCCTGGAGCGCTTGAGTGTGGCCGAGGCGCCTCCTGCGCGTCCGGCGGCCGATGGCGCCACGGCGCTGGCAGGGGTTCAGTCGGCTTTGCTGGATGGGCGCGACCCGCCGCCGGGCGGGGATGCATCGTTGCGTGCGTTTCGGCCGGGCAGTCGCAATGCGGCGGTGCAGGCGGCGGCCAAATGGGTCGCGGCTGAACCTGGCCGGGTGACGATCCTGGCATCCGATCCGGACATGGCGGCGCTGCTGGACGCGGCCCTGCATGCCCAAGGCATCGGCACCATGGGTGCGGGTGCTGCGGCGCGCGGCCAGCCGGCCAATCAGGTCCTGCCGTTGGTGCTGGAGTTGTTGTGGGAGCCCGTCGATCCGTACGTCTTGCTGGATTTCCTGGTGCTGCCCCTGGGGCCCGTGCACCGGGATGTGGGTTTCCGCCTGGCGCGGGCACTGGAGAAACAGCCCGGCCTTGGCAGCGGCGCCTGGGACGAGGCGGTCGCGGAACTGCTGGCTGCTGATGCCGCGGTGCAGGCGGAGCGGGGGGAACCGGCGGCGGATGGCCGGGTGACGCGCCTTCTGGATCGCTGGTTCCATCATGCCCGTTTCTCTCGCAGCGAGGCGCTGCCGACATCGGTCGTGGAGCAGCGGTGCGGTTTGGTGGCCCAGTGGGCCAGTGGTGCCGCCCGTCGACCGGGGGCGAATGCTGACGAGATGGCGGCCCTCGATTCCGCGTCGGCGCAGGCCAGTGCATTGGGTCGCCTGGCTGGCAGTCTTGGGGCATCGATTTCGGAGGCTCAGCTCCAGCGGCTGCTGGAAGAGGTGCGCGGCGAGGCGGCGGGTGATGTTGCCCACCCGGCGCAGGCGGGCGGTCCCGTTCTGGTGCACGACCTGGCGGACGTTCCCGAATCGGACCTGTTGGTCTGGATCGGCACCGCCGCGTCGGCCACGACAACGCCCTGGACGCCCACCGAACTGGCTGTCCTGGCGGATTCGGGGATCCATCTTCGCCCCGATCGTGCCGGCCGCCGCGCTGCGCAGGTGCGTGGTTTGGCCCGCGCGCGCCGGCTGCTGGTGTTGGACCTTCGCGCCGAGCAAAGCGCCCACCCGGTATGGCTTCGGTTGCAGGCCGCCCTGGGCCAGGTCCCCTCGCTGGAGGCAGCCGTCGCGGACGGCACTGCGGCATTGCCCACCCGACTCGTCGACGGCATCCTGCCTCCTCTCCCACGGCCCCTGTGGCCGGCGTCGTCGCCCATTCCCCGGCCGGACACCTGTAGTGCCACCAGTCTGGAGGACCAGTTGGCGTGCCCGCTGAAATGGACGCTCCGGCATGCCCTGGCGCTGCGGCCTTCGAGCATCGCCAGCATTCCGGAAGACGAGCGCCTCCGAGGCGACTTCGCGCACACGCTTCTGGAGACGGTCTTTCCCCCGGGCGCTCCGCCCACTCCGGAGGCGGCGCGGTTGGCCATGGCGGCGGCGTTTGAGGCCCGCGTGGGCCTGGATGCGGCGCCGCTGGCCATCCCCCGAAAGATGCGCCAGCGCCAGGATTTGCAGCGTCGGCTGGTTACCGCTGCGGGGCGCCTGGCGGAGGTGCTGGCCGCTGGCGGGTACGAGATTGCCGGCCTCGAGGTGGAAATCGGTGATGAGGCACGGGTGGGGGGTGCCAGGCTCGCTGGCCGCATCGATGCCGTGCTAACGGGACCCGACGGGGAGGCGATTATTGACTTCAAGTACGGTGGAACGAAGTACCGCACCAAGCTGCTGGAGGAGGGACGGGCGGTGCAGTTGGCGACCTACGCCCACGCCCGGGAAGCCCAGGGCGGCCGGGCGCGTGCGGCGGGGTACCTCATCCTGCGGGAGTCGCGTCTGCTGACCCCCGCAGCGGGTGCCCTACGGGGCGCCCAGCGTCCGGTGGCGGGGCCAGATGTCGAAACCACCTGGGCCCGATTCGAGCAGGCTCTGGGGGATGCTGCTGCGTGGCTGGACGCTGGGTCCGTGCCCGCCCGGCCGTTGCAAGACCCGACCGAGTGGGACTCCGGAGCCACCGTCGTCCTGGACCCGGAAAATCCGGACGGCCCCTGCAAATACTGCGATTATGGGGTCCTGTGCGGCAGGAGGCAGTTGTCATGATCACGCTCTACCGGGCCGGCGCCGGCAGCGGCAAAACCTACCGCATCACCGAGGAGCTGGTTCGGCGCCTAGCGGCCGGCAGCACCCGACCCGAGCGGGTGTTGGCCACCACGTTCACCCGCAAGGCCGCCGCCGAGCTCAAGGATCGCATCCGCGCCCGCCTGCTGAGCCCGGAGGCGGCAGATTCCGAGGTCCTCGCTTTGGGAATCGCGCAACGGCTAGAACTCGTGGAAGCCCTGGAAGACGCCCTCATTGGGACCGTCCACAGCGTCGGCCACCAGTTGCTGACCCGCTACGCCCTTCGACTGGGTCTCAGTCCCCGCCTGGAGCCCATTGAAGACAAGGCCGGGGAGCGACACCTGCGCCGCATCCTGGAAGAGACCCCACCCGCGGCGCTGGCCCGCCTGGATCGGTTGGCGGCGCGCCTGGGGGTGGAGGATCCGCAGCAGTTGGCGCGGCAGATGCTGGATGAGAAGCGTACCAACGGCGTGGGCGACGAAGCCTTCCGGGCGGGCCTGGCCGAGGGCGTGGCCCGCCAGATTGAGGTGATCAGCGGCGGAGCGGCGGCCGACGACCTGCCGAATTTCCAGGAATTCTACGACCGCTGTGCCGATGCGCTGGGAGCGTTGCAGATCAACGGCGACGAGACCAAGGGCAGTCGTGGCAGCAGGGACACCCTTGCCGACATTGTACGCAGCCGGTCCGGGTGCTGGGCGGACTGGAGCAAGGTGGCGAGCCTCAAGTGGACCAGCAAGAGCAAGCTGGACGCTGCGGAGCTGACCGGTCTTGCCCGGCGGGCCAACGTCCACCCGGCCCTGCACGCGGACCTGCGGGATTTCACGACATCTCTGGGCAACCTGGTTTTGGATTTGCAGGGGCGCTACGCGGCGTACAAGGCGGCCCACGGCCTGGTGGATTACGCGGATCAGGAAGAGCAATTCCTGCGCCTGCTGGAGGACGATGGCGTACGCGCCGATCTGGCCGCCAGCCTCGACCTGGTGGTCGTGGACGAATTCCAGGACACCAATCCCATCCAGCTTGCCATCTTCCAGCGCCTCGCCGGCATGGCGGACAGTTTGTGGGTGGGCGACGAGAAGCAGGCCATCTACGGTTTTCGTGGCAGCGCGCCGGACCTGATTCATGGCGCCATGGCGACAGCGGACCAAGTCGAAACCCTCGGCGGCAACTGGCGCAGCGCTCCAGGCCTCGTCGAATGGGTCAACCGGCTCTTCACGCCCCTGTTCGGCGCCGAATCCGCCCAAGTTCCCCAACGCATCGGCCGTGCCCGCGTCGAGCGCTGGCGCCTCACCAGCGCCCGCAAGGAGGATCGGCAGACGGCCCTGGGCACGGGTCTGCGGGATTTGGTGGCTGGTGGGACTGCCCCGGCAGAGGTGGCGGTCCTGGTTCGCACCAACAAGGAGGCCAAAGCCATCGCCGCCGCCATCCAGGCGCAAGGGCTGGAGGTCTTGGTGGCGACGGACGGCCTTCTGTCCACCCGGGAGGGAGCCATGGTCTTGGCAGCGCTTCGCCTGGTAGCCGACCGCCGGGATGGCCTGGCGGCGGCTACGCTGCGCCACATCGATGCCGGCCC
>JBFIJP010000244.1:0-6488 GCA_041600695.1 Thermoplasmatota archaeon
CCGCCGCCAGGCCCGGGATACGCCGCGTCACAGCAACGCCACCACCACGCGGAAGGAGAACCAGGCCGCAGCCATCATGATGCCGACATGGGTGAAGCCAGCCACGGGGTGGCCACGGGTGAGAACACCACCCACCAGGCCGCCCCCGATCGCCTGGACGAGAGCCGCGTGCAGGAACAGGTTGTTGAACTGCGCCACGGAGAAATCCTTGAACTGGATGCCTCCCACCTGTTGCCCCTCCGCGCCCGCCACCGCTGCCTTGAAGGCGGGCAGGAACTGGGCGGAGAGGACGAGCACGACGGCGATGAAGACAAAGAAAGCGATGTAGATGACCACGTTGTACATGGCCATCTGCTGGTTGCGTTCGCTGACAATCTGCTTGATCTCCCGGGCGTCGTCGCTGGCCGCGGTCAGGATATCCACCATGCTGCCGCCGGCCCGCTGCGCCTCCACCACCAAGCTGACAGTCCGGTCAATGAGAGGCGTGCGAGCGCGACCGGCAAACCGGGTGAGCGCGTCGCCGAAGGCAACTCCCCACTCCACCTGGGCGGCCATCTTCTTGATGTCGGGCGTCAGGGGCCCGTAGGTTCCCTTGGCCGCCGTGACCAGCGCCCGTGGCAGCGTCATTCCCGCCCGCGCCGACTCTGCGATGTCGCGCAGGAAGTCGGGGAACTTCTCGTCCAGCGCAGCCCGCCGCTTGAGTTCCTTGTTGTAGAAGAAACCGTACGGGCCGGCTGCAAACAGGACCGCGAGAATGAAGGCATCCGTGCCGTAATAGCGGCTCCAGGGCATCAGGTCCAGACCGGACAGGATGGCAATGGCAAAGGAAACGAGGGCCAGGAAGCCTGTGGCGCCGTAGACGGCGATGCGGAAGATCTCCTCCGGACTCCGTTTGCGTTGCTGGACGAGGAGACTGAGGGCGTCCCCCTCCTTCTTGCGCGACGGGCCCAGGAATACTGACTGGAACAGCCGGACGGCCACGATGCCGAGAAGAATCATGCCTGCGCCAGCGTAGAAGACGACCAGCGCGATGGTGGTCCGGCGACTCTGTAGGCCCACGGAGCCCGTCAGCACGGCGCCGGCAAACGCCATGGAAATGGCCACGAAAACGATCGCCGCAACGTAGGTCCGGATGGCCCGCTTCTGCATGACCTCGCGGAGGTCCGGGGTCGCCTTCTGGGCCGCCGTGACCGCATTCTTGGCGAGGTACCAGACGCCGGGCAGGCTGAGCCGGATGCGGATAGCCAGGAATTCGAGCAGGACCCCAAGCGTCACGACGTACACGCCCTGGTGGACCTCGATGTTTGCCAGCAGACCCGCCCCCTGGGGCAGACCAAAAGCGAGCGCGACGCCAGCCACGATCGAGACGGCCGCGAGGATCGTCATCGCCCCGGCGAAGGTCTTGGCAACCGTGGTTGGTTCGTAACTGGACGTGTGCTGCTGGCGTGACACCATGGTCATCAGCACCACCAGCAAGACGATGGTCTGGAGCAGCACGAAGTTCTGTGCCAGGGCGGAGCCGACGCTGCCGATGTCGGCGATGACTCCGAGGAAGAACAGCAGCGCGCCCACCTCGACGACCCCCATGATCAGGACCACCGTGAGCGCCAGCAAGCTCACCATGGTGAGCACCAGGTCGCTGCGGGCACGGTCAACAATCCGGGCGCCCTCGGGCCGCAGCCGCCGCCAGTCAATGCGGGCAAACAGGAACGATGACGTCGAAAGCAGCACGACGGCGACCGCCAGCAGAGCCGTCTGGATGGTGATCCCAAGGCCCAGTTCGAGGCCCGCGTAGGGTGCCACGGCGGCTGCCACGACCACCAGGATCAGCAACGAGGCGAGCCCGGCAGCCGCGTTCATCAGCGTCTGGCGGCGCTGGTCGCGCTTGCGTTTGCGACGGGCGACGATCTTGGCCGCCTCCCGTTCCAGTTCGTCCGGTTCCGGCGCGGGTCCTGCCACGATCACACCTCCGGGATCATGGCCTTCAGGCCGAACATGAAGCCGATGTTGATGACGGGCAGCAGCAGGTAGATGATGAGTTGGAGTTGGCTGGTTTCGCCGCTTCCCATGAGGACAATGATGGCCATCATGACGAGCAGGAAAAGCGGACCTGCAACGGCGACGGTGACGTAGGTCTCGGCCATCAGGCCCATGGTTTCAATGAAGGTTTTCTGCTCGACGCGGTTTTCCCACTGGTACCGAATCGCTTTCTGCCGGAAGTATCCAGTCAGGTCTCCCCCCGAGCCGATGGTAGAAATGGCACCCTGGAGCAATTCCTGGAACTTGACCGAGGGGGTGCGGTCGATGCCCCGCCGCAGGGCGGTCAGGATGTCCTTTCCGTGGACATGCATGTCCTTGTAGATCCAGGCGGCCTCCCTCGCCACCTCACCATAAATGGTCTGGCGGGCCATGCTGCTGAAAATATCCTGGGGAACGATGCCGGCGCTGGCCATGGCGGCAATGTAGTTCGTGGCGTACGGCAGCCGCTGGTCGATGTTCTTGCCGCGCTTCTTGGCATTGGATGCAGGCGTTGAGGTTAGGGCAATGTAGGCGATGAAGCCGACCGTGACCGGAAGCAGGATTGGCGCCAGCCACAGTGTGGTTGGAAGGGCCAGGGCGGAGGTCAGCAAGGCCACGGCGGCGACACTGAGCACCAGCGTCACGAGGGCGGTGGCCAGGCTGTGCACCCAGGCGGTGGCCAGGTACGCCTCGGCGCGGATGGGCATGCGGGCCTTGCGAAGCGCTTCGGCAAGCTTGGGCAGGCCGCGGTCCTTGCGGGCCCGGGGGCCAAGCAGCCGGTAGGCGAATTTCTGCGTCGTCGTCAGGGCCACCGGAGTCCCTCCTCGACGAATTGCATGACCCGGTCGCGGTCCTTGTAGTACGTCGCCACCACTTCGGCGATTCGTTTGTACTCCTCGATTCCCTGTTCCACCATGTACTCCATGACGGCGGTTCGGTCCCGCAATTCCTGCAACACCTGCTTGTCCGTCTGGCCGGTTTCCGTGGCAATGCGCTCCAGGGCGTAACTGACGCCGCTGTAGGGGAAAGTGTCCGTTGCCGGGTCCCAGCGAAACACTTCATTGGTGAGAATCTCGCGCGTGTTGGGGTCCAATCCGACAATTTCCGTGATCTGCTTGGTCCGTCTGACGCGCTTGCCGCCCACGCGGGTCTGCATCTGCACGGACACGACATCCAGTGCCTCCAGGAGGGCCCGGGGGATGTTGATCGGGTCGCCTTCCAGTCGGTGGATGACCGCGTCGACGCTGTCGGCGTGCATGGTTCCGTAGGCTGCGTGGCCGGTGGCCATCGCTTGGAACAGGTTGTAGGCCTCCTTGCCGCGCACCTCACCGACGACGATGTACTCGGGCCTCTGCCGGAGCGCATTCTTGAGCAGTTGGAACATGTCGATTTGTCCCGCCTGGCGGCCGTGCTCGTCCGGGGGCCCGAAGCCGTCGCGGGTGATGCCGGCGATCCAGTTGGGCTGGGGGAGTTGCAGTTCGCGGGTGTCCTCGATGCTGATGATCTTCATCTGGGGCGGGATGAACTGCAGCACCGCGTTGGTGGCCGTGGTTTTGCCACTGGCCGTGCCGCCGGCGTAGATGGCGCTCATCCCGTGCTGGATGATCATCCAAAGGTACGCCACCATGCTGGGATTCATGGTGCCGAACTTGACCAGGTCGACGGGGGTGAACGGCACCTCCTTGAATTTGCGGATGGTAAACGTGGAGCCGAAGGCGGACACTTCCTTGGCGAGGGTTGCCTGGAGGCGGCTGCCGTCGCGCATGGTGGCGTCAAGGATGGGTTCCGCAATGGACACGTGCTTGCCGGCGCGCTGGGCCAGGCGGATGACGAAGGAGTCCAGCGTCTCGTGGTCGGGGAAGCGGACCGTCGTCATCAGGGACTCGTACTTGCGGTGGTAGATGAAGACCGGCTGGTGGGGTCCGTCGCAGGAAATATCTTCGATCATGTTGTCGCGAACGAGGACATCGATGGGGCCTTCTCCGATGAAGTCCCGCATGACGTAATACAGCAGACGCTCGATGGCCTCGGCGGCTGATTCCTCGTCGTCGGTCTCGCCCAGGCGAATGGAATAATCATCGATCACCTGCTCAAATCGCTCCCGGATGTACAGATCCAGCTCCTTACCCTCCAGTTCCTCGGGGTCGAGATCAAGCACATCCACCAGGGTTTCCTCAATGAAGTCCAGCAGCAATTGTTCCTCGTACGTCAGCCGTGGCTCAATCACGTGGTAGAGGTGTTCGTGGGTGCGCAGGTTGCGCACGATTTGGACGTAAGCGAAAGGCTCGTGGATCGGGTACACCTCGATTTCGCGGTCGTCCGGGTCAGGCAGATACTCAATGGCATCCTCTTCATCCCACTGGCGTTGTTGCCGCTCGCGCTCCGATTCGTCGGCGATTTCTTCCAGGATTTTCTTCCGGCGGACCTCGCGGGCGGCGGCGATTTCCTGGCGTCGCACCTCCTCGGCGTCGAGCGCCTCCGGTCGCTGGAGGGTGGCGGGCGGGAACTGGGGCAGCTTGATGACGCTGGGGCGAACCGCTTCCTGCGCGATACGGGAGCGGACCGCTTCCTGGTCCTCCACGCCCCGCACGCCGTGTTCTGGTCGCTCGCCGGGTGTTGCGGCACGGGTGGCAGCATCGCCATACCGGCGTGCCGGGGTGGCTTCGTCCTGGTCGGATTCGGGGGGTGGTGGCGACTGGGACGGGCTTGGTTCCGGCGGCTCGTCTGCTGGCGTGCGGGCCTTCCTGACCGTCTTGGCTTTCGCTTTGGGGGTGGTGCGTTTCGCCTGGGGTCTGGGCGGGCGATCCGTAGCGGTTCCCTCGCGCGGCGTGGCTTTCGGCTTGCGCTTGATGGATTTGCGCTTAGGTTTGGATGGGGCGGACTCGCTCAAGGGGCACTCTCCAGGTAGACGCAGGGGCTTCCCGGCACGGGGGTGTCATCGTAACGGACGGTGAGGCGACCTCCGACCAGATCGGTGTCGCACAGGTCGACGCCGATGGCGGCGTCGGCGCCAAACAGGGGGGCGGTCGCGGTGGTGCCGAACGTTGGGACAACGACGCGGACGCGGGCGGGTGATGCTTCGAGGGAAACACGGTACGTGCTGCCTTCGAGCGAGTCGGGCAGGTCGATGCTTCGGCGATAGGTCGCGGTATCGCCGTGGGCTTCCGCGAACACGGCCGCATCGACGGCGGTGGCGGCAACGCGCTGGGCTGCCGCTTCGGCTTCCAGGGCGACCACACGTTCCCGCACGCGGGTTTCGTTTTGCGAGAAGGAGTAGAAGCCGATGATGAGGATCATGGTGACCGTTGCCAGCGCAAGGATGGACCCGAGCACTTCGCTGACGCCGGCTGCGTCGCGCCGCAAGCCCGGGCGGCCTTCGCGGCGACCGCGGAGGCGTGCTTGGCGCCCGGGGTGGGGCTTTGCGTGCCGCTTTGGCCGGGCATCAGATGGAGAGGGTTGCAAGGAGGCTGGCATGGATGAACTCGAAGGTGAAGGCGGCAGTGCCGGGATTGCCGGATGGAGGATCCACTAGGCGGTAGCGGACGCTGGGCACGTCGGCGGAACAGGCGGTCTGGACGCTGTAGGGGTCGCCGACGAGCAGGTCGTTGCGCAGCAGCAACGTGTTGCACCAGCCCTCGGACAGGTCGCCGCTGATGTCGTAGCGCAGCGTGTAGGCGTCGTCGGTGGCCACGCGGGCGTAATTGTTGATGAGGCCCATGTAGACCTGGTAACTGCGAGATCCTGTCACGGATACCTCGTTGCCGGTGGCGAGTGTGGGCAGCCGCAGCAGGTAGTCGCCGGTGGCGTAGGCGTCCTCCTGGATGGGGGGGTTGCGTTGCAGGAAGATGGCATCATCCTGGCGGGAGAAGACGGCCCCACCCTGGAGGTGGACGGCCAGATCGGATTCGCTGGACTGTTGCGTCCAGGCTAGTTGTCCGAGTCGGAAAATCCATGCCTCGGCGTACCGGTCGCCGGCGGCGCTCTCGATGCGGATGACCCAGTCACTGCCCGCCAGCGGGGCCGGAGTGGTTCCGTCGGTGGTGATGGTCAGCGTGGCGCCAGCCAGGGCGGTTTGCACTTGGCTCGTGGCCCCCCCGGCGACCGTGTAGGCGTTGAGGCACGGGTCGCAGCCGCCGCCCGTGGTGGGGGCCTGGCAGCCGGTGCTGTCAATCGTGACAAGGTGGTCCAGGTCGGCCCAGTCGGTGACGTGGAAGTCGCAGTCGACGCTGGTGGCGTCCATGTTGATGGTGATCATGATGAGGTCGCCGCCGCCGATGGCGAGGGTTCCGCCGGAGAGGGCGACGTTGGGGGTCCGGGACGCGTCGGGCACGGTAAGGACAAGCGAATTTTGGCGCAGGTCTTCAAACTCGGCAATCATGGCGTCGAGTTGGTTGCGGTCCTGCGTCCGCTGTACGAGGGGCGTACCCCATACGAGTGCGGCAACGATGCCGCCTACCGTGATACCGAGA
>JBFIJP010000245.1:0-6463 GCA_041600695.1 Thermoplasmatota archaeon
GAGGACGCGGTCCCGGCATCGCCTGCGCTCGTCAACCTGCGCGAACGGGCCGAGCGGCCCGAGCGCCGCCGCGCCGCTGGCGCAGGGCGTTCGACTTAAGCAAGCCCCTGAATTGGAACCCCTCGGGAAGCTGCACTTTGACCGCCACACAACCAGCGATGCCACCGCGAATCCACCCCAGTGCGTTCGTTGAGGATGGTGCCACCATTGGTGCCGGAACCTCCGTCTGGCACCTCGCCCACATCCGCGCCGGTGCAAGAATCGGCGCCAACTGCATCATCGGCAAGGATGCCTACATCGACACCCAGGTGGTGGTCGGCGACGGCTGCAAGATCCAGAACGGCGCCAACCTCTACCGGGGTCTGATCATGGGCGACCGGGTCTTTGTGGGGCCGCACGCGCAGTTCACCAACGATCTGTTTCCCCGCGCTGAATTCTGGGATGATGACCGACTCGTGCCCACACATGTGCTGGATGGAGCCAGTATCGGCTCCAATGCCACCGTCGTGTGCGGCATCACGATTGGCCGCTACGCCACGGTGGGTGCCGGCGCCGTTGTCACGAGGGATGTTCCCGACCATGCCCTCGTTCTGGGGAACCCGGCCCGCCTCCGCGGCTTTGTGTGCCGCTGCGGCAGGCCTCTGAAGGACGGCGTACCCGCGGGGGATGCCGATGCCATGGACTTCGTGTGCTCCTGTGGTGAGCACACCAGCATTCCCGCCGATATCCACGCCCAATTGGAGCGCCCACTGTGATTTCCATTGCCAAGCCGCTGCTGGGTGCCGAGGAACAGGAGGCCGTCGCGGCCGTGCTGGCCTCGGGCAACCTGGCCCACGGCGCCGTGACCGAAGCTTTCGAAAAGGAATTTGCAGCCTTTGCAGGCACCAAGCAGGCCTTGGCGGTTGCCAATGGCACGGCGGCGCTGCACCTGGCACTGGAGGCGGCGGGCGTGGGGCCTGGCGATGAGGTGGTTACGTCGCCGTTCACCTTTGTTGCCACGGCCAATGCGATTCTGATGACGGGCGCCAAGCCGGTCTTTGCCGACATTGATGCCTCGACGTTCAACCTCGACGCGGAGGCCGCCCGTGCCGCCATCACCCCCAAAACCAAGGCGATCCTGCCGGTCCACCTCTATGGGCTGGCGGCCGACATGGATGCCCTGGGCGACCTCGCCGAGGAGCGCGGCCTGGCAATGATTGAGGATGCCGCTCAGGCGCACGGCGCCATGTACGATGGCCGCCATGTCGGCGGGTTCGGGGCGGCGGGCTGCTTTTCCCTGTACCCGACGAAGAACATGGCCGCCGGGGAAGGGGGCGTCATCACCACCAACGATGATGATCTGGCTGACCTGATCCGGTCGCTGCGCAACCACGGTCGCGGCAAGACCGAGCTCGGCACCTACGATCACGTTCGCTTCGGGTACAATCTGCGTTCGACCGATATTGCGAGTGCCATCGCTCGCGTCCAGTTGCAGCGTCTGCCGGGTTTCAACGAGGCTCGCCGCACCAACGCCGACCGCCTGCGCGAAATGCTTGGCGGCCTGGCTGAGGTGGGGCTGCCGGTTGAGCCGGAGGGGCGCCGGCACGTCTACCATCAGTTCACGATCCGCGTGGCTGAGCGGGAGGCCGTGCAGGCGCGGCTGCGTGAGGCAGGCGTTGGCAGCGGAGTCTACTACCCGAAGGTGCTGTACCAGTACGATCACCTGGCTCCGTTTGCCCGGGCCTGCCCCGAGGCGGAGCGCGCTGCTACTGAAGCCTTGGCCCTGCCGGTGCACCCGGGCCTTTCCCACGCGGACGTGGAAACGGTCGCCAAGGCGCTACGGGCAGCCGTGGGCGCCTAGTTTCCCACGCCGCGGTAACGGAAACCGGCGTCCTCGGCGGCGGCCCGTTCGAAGACGTGGCGTCCGTCCACGAGGACCGGCGTGCGCATCTTGCCCGCCGTGGACGCCAGGTCGAGGGTACGGTACTGGTCGTGGGCCGTGGCAATGATGAGGGCGTCAGCCCCCGCAATGACCGCATCGAGATCTGTTTCCGGCTCGACGCCTCCCACCGGCCCCGCCAGGGGGTCGTGAACATGCACGTCGGCGCCGGCCTCCCTCAGCCGCTGCACCAGGGGGACGGATGGCGTGTTGCGGGTGTCGTCGCTGTTGCCCAGATAGGATAGTCCCAGTACGGCCACCTTGGACCCGGCGGGGTCGCGGCCGGCGGCCTTGAGATCCTCCAGGGTGCGCGCGGCCACGTAGTCGGGCATGGCGTCGTTGATGCGGCGGGCCAGCAGCATCAATTCCGGCGTGAAGGTGCCTTTGGTGCCGTACGCCAGCAGGTAGGTATCCTTGGGGATGCAATGGCCGCCAACGCCGGTTCCAGGCAGGTGCAGGTTGCGATCCTCGACGCGGTTGACCAGGCCCCGCACCGCGTGGAAGTCCACGCCCAGTTGGTCGCAGTAGCGAGCAAATTCGTTGGCGAGGGCGATCTCGACATCACGGTAGGTGTTCTCGAACGTCTTGACCACCTCCGCCGTGAGCATGTCAGCCGAGGTCAACTCGCCCTGGACGAACCGGCTGTAGACGGCCCGCATGGCCTCGTGCGTGGCGGCATTGATGCCCCCCATGACGCGGTCGTACTTGCGCAGGTTGCCCAGCAGCTTGCCAGGCATGACCCGCTCGGGGCAGTTGCCCAACAGGAAGTCGGCGCCTGCCTTCAGCCCCGAAACCTCCTCCAAGAGCGGCCGCACAACCCGGTCCATGGTGCCCGGAGCGATGGTGGATTCGATCACCACCAACTGGCCGGGCCGAAGGCGCTTGCCGATGCCTTCCACGGCGCCGCGGAGTCGGTCGTAGCGGGGTTCGAAGGCGGTCTCGTCGAAGGGGGTGTCGACGCACACGAGGATCACGTCACGGTCCGCCAAGGCATCGTAGTCAGTGGTCGCACGCAGGCGGCCGGAGCCGACGTTGGCCTTGATGAGTTCGGGCAACCCCGGTTCCTGGCCCTCAATGGGGTAGCGGCCGGCGTTGAGTTCAGCGACCTTGCGCGTGTCGACATCCAAACCGACCACATCCAGGCCGCTTTCGGCAAACAGGGTCGCTACGGGAATTCCAACATATCCCATGCCAACCACAGCAAGGCGTTCCGTCATGGGGCGTTCGAGGCTGCCCCTCCATATGAAGGGGTCGCTCGTCGCATCAGGTCTGGTCGGGCGCGGCGCGGGGCGGGGTGGGTGGCGGAGGCGTGGTGGGGCCCGCCGTCACCAGCAGGGCCAGGGCGGCGCCGATGGCGCCCATGAACATCGTGCTGGCATCGCCAGAATCCGGTGCAAACAGGCTGGCGTGGCTGGGCCGAAACAACCACATGAATCCGAGCGTGAGGACCAGGCTGATGATCACCATGGCCGTGGTTCGCCAGGCCCGTGCTGCGTCGCGTGCGTGCGCCAGCGCGCCGTCGGCGGCAACAGCGATGGCTGCCGCGAAGGCCCAGGCTTCCCAGTCCAGCATGCCAAGCGGGAGGATGGATGCGCTGAAGGCCGCGGCCGCCAATGCCAGAAGGGTCAGCGACGGGCGGCCCACGATGATGCCGAGGCCGGCGAGAACCAACAGCGGAATCACCAGCGAGGCCGCGAAGAAGCCACCGGCCAGCAGGACCAGGCCGGCCGCTGCCACCAGGGCCATCTGGGCGAGGGGTCGGATTCTCACGCACTCCTCCGCCGCGTCGTGTCCTTGCGTGAATCCAAAACCCGCAGGGACGCATCAGTGGGACTCAACTCCAGCAACCGGATGCCCCTGGCTTGCAGCAGGGCGCGGCAATGGGTGCGGGCCGTCTCCTCCCGGTAAGCATTCTCCAGATCGCGCAGCGTGGGCTCTTCGGGCGGCGCCACGAACCGTGTGCCGGGGAGCACGGCCACGACCGCCGTATGGCCCTGGTGGACGGCTTGTGAGAGGGCCTGGACGCTGGCATCGGGGAATCCTTCCAGGTCGGTGAAGACCACGATGTGCATGGTTTTGCGGCCCCGCCGGGAGAGCGTTCGCGTGACCGCTCGCTGCACGCCGGAGCCGGCAGCATCCCGGCTGTGTTGCGCGGTGGTTCCCCGCAGCTCCTCCAAGCGATCGAGGAAGGTCTTCTCTTCCGCGTCCGGAGGCGCCTCTGCGGGGCCGGCAACATCCAGACGGCGCCACGCCTCGATATCCTGGGGAAGATCCGTGAAGCGGGAAGCCATCCGGCTTCCGACTCCCCGTTGCGTGGTGGGTGCCATCTCGTCCACGACTCCCACCTCGTCGAAAACCAGATGCCCGACGGCCTGGTTTTGGCTGACGGACGAGTCTGCCAGTTCAAGCGTCCACTGCAAGGCGCGCTCCAGCTTGCTTGGACCACGGTGGCGTGCCCGCATGGTCCGACTGGCGTCGACCAAAAACAGCAGTGCAGATTCGCCCTGTTTCTCCCACTGCTTGGTCATCAGGTCGTCGTACTTCGACGTCCGCTTCCAGTCCATGTCGCGCAAACGGTCGCCCGACACGTACGGCCGAACGGTCTCAAATTCAAGGTCCCGGACGAGCTTGCCAAGAGCTGCGGGGATGGTGGATTCCTGGCTCCGCCGGCCACTGAGACGGCGGTTCTTGACGTGCTCCAATCCCGAAAGGACCCGCAGCCGGGTTTCAACGGCATGCAGTCGGGTCGTGCGCCACAAACCGCGAGAGTCCAGCAGATCGACGCGAACGGCCCGAAACGCCACGTTGCCCTTGGCGACGGCCCGCGCGTCGTACGTCAAGACCGTTGGGCCCTCAAGCGACGGCTGCTCGGCCACCTCGATGGCGGACGGGACCAAATCCCAGAACGTTGCCCGGACGCCAGGCTGTAGCCGGCTCTCCTGTGCATTGACCGTGACGCGAAACACCTGGCCCTCGTACAGCCCCATGTCCTCGATGGTGCGCTCGACGCGGGCAACCGAACTCCGTAGCGCTGCTGCCGCCGCCGCCCGGGTGTGAACAAGGTAGGCCAGCATCGTGACGCCGACCACGCCGGGGACGGCCGAGCCGGCCACGAAACCGGCCAGCAGCAGGCCGCCGCACGCGATGGCAATTGTCCGCGCCAGTCGTGTTGGGCTCAGGTGCGACGCGCCCAAACCAGGACCTCCCCCGGAATTGGCGGCTCAGGACGCTGCGTGTAATAGGCCGCTTCATAGTGGTGCAGCCAGGAACTCAGCCGGGGTGGGGCGCCAAGGGCCTGCCACAGCGGTTCCGCCTCGCGCAGCGTCAGTGCCTCCGGTTGGAAGCCGGCTCGCTCAAGCACGCGCAGGAGGGGGTGGCCCGGCTCCAACTGGGGTGAACCATCCCCGGGGCCTGCACCGCTGCCTGCCGGGGGCTCGCGCCCGCGTGAATCCGCGTGCGCGGAGGCATCCCGCCGCCCACGCAGGGCCGCCGCTGCCAGCCCTGCCAGGACGAGCACCAGCATCAGGAGGAGCCAGAGGATCATGATCTGGGCGCTGGGGAGGCCGTCCTCAACAGCACCCGCGCCCGCAGCACCCTTGGCAGCGGCCTGGGAGGCATCGGCACCCACGCCGAGGTCGGACAGGCTCCGGGTGATGTCCCAGGTGGCCGACGCCGCAGCGTGGGTTCGGTTGCCAGCGTAGCGGAGCGTGCCGGTCGCAGCATGGCTGGCGATCTCGAAGGCGACGTCCCCGTCCGCCGATGCTTTCGTCGTCCCGCTTCCCGTCACGCTCGTCCAGCGGATGGTGGCGTGGGCAAGGCCGGCGCCGTGGGCATCCGACGCGCTGCCGGTAATGCGCAGCGTGTTCTCCAGGGGCGTAGCCCGCACGGACCTCCACGTGACGGGCACCTGCAACACCTCGAGGGGCACCGGGCCCTCGTTGGCGCCCCATGTAATGGTGAGCAGATTGCTTCCAACATTGGCGTTCCAGGGGACGGTCATGTAGACGATGGCCACCCCGGCCGAGTCCAGCGTGGCAGTCCCCGGCGTCCCGCCGAAATCCACGCGGACGGCGGCCCCTGGCTCGCTGGGGTCAACGACCAGGATTCGGATCGCCTGGCCAAAGTACGCCGGATTGGGCTCAACGAGAACCCGGGATGCGACTTCGCTGCCGTCCTCACCTTCGCCAGCGTCCGGCAGGAGGGTGGGGTCTACACGCAGGCGAGAGGTCGCTTCCAGGATGAGGCCGAACAAATAACGCAACCGGGAAGTTTCGTAGTCCAGGGCGTCGAATTCATCAAGCAGCCTCAGGCTGTTGCGCGCGGTCAGTTCCACATCCTTGACTTCCAGGATACGCACCAGGATGTCCTGGTCGTCAGCACCAACGCGGCTCAGCCCATTGATGAGGCTGCCCACGTTGCGGGCCAGTTTGGCCGACAGGGGCTCCAGGATCGGGAGTAGGTCGGGAATGGGGTAGTCCGCCGTGGAGCGGCCCATCGCCTGCTGCATGCCCGTGGCCTCCTGGCGACTGAGGGCCAGCCACTCCC
>JBFIJP010000246.1:0-6432 GCA_041600695.1 Thermoplasmatota archaeon
CCCGGAATCCGGATCGCAAGCTGCGGACGTTCCTGTTCACGCTGGCCGAGTTGGGCTTCGTGGAATTGCCCCGCGACCCCCCGCCGGCTATCTATGACGGGGCCCGGGGACGTTACGAGCGGGTGCGCGAATTGGGTCGCGGCGGCGTCGGCGTGGCAGACCTGTGCACTGATCTGGCCACCGGCGAGCACGTGGTGGTGAAGCGCGCCTGGGATTTCCTGCAACCCTATGCCACCACGGAGGCGGCGGTGCGCCGGGAGGCCGAGGTGCTGGGCCGGCTGGATCACCCAGGCGTCGTCGGCCTGCGGGATGCGTTTGAACTGGATGGCCACATGCATGTGGTGCGGGCGTTTGCCGACGGCGACGACCTGACGGTGTACCGGCACGCCGGGGCGCCCGCCGATGCCCAATTGCCCCTGGCGCGGGACTTGGCCAGTCTGTTGCACCACCTGCACGAGCGGGGCTTCCTGCTAGTGGATTTGCGGCCTGCCAACTTCCTTCTCAACCAGGGTCGGCCCCTGCTCATCGATGTGGGTCAGTGCGTCGAGCACGACGGCGGCGAGCGGCCGTTTCCGGCCGTCGTTGGCAGTCCCGGCTTCATGAGTCCGGAGATGCGGGATCGGCGTGTGGCCAGCGTCCGCAGTGATCTGTTTGGCCTCAGCCGACTGCTGCTCCTGTTGGCCTCGGGGGTGCTGGCGCGCCAGCGACTGTCGTTCGAGGAGCTAATGGAGAAGGCGGGCGAGGGGCCGCTGCGGGATTTCATCGAAGAACTCGGCCGCGAGGATCCGGCGCTGCGGCCGGCCGGTTTGGCGGATCTGCCGGGGTTGCTGGCTTGACACGCCCGGCGGTTGCAGCGGACGCCGCAGCCGCTAGCGCTAGGTTATGGACGCCGAGGCCGCGCCTGGTTGCGCCGGTGACCTGGCGGTGGGCCAAACTGGAAGGCCGTGAGATTTGCGAGGTTTGGGACAAGGCGCGTGAGGCCTGGCGACCGCGGCCCGCCTGGGCGGGAGAGATCTGGGCCGGCCTTGATGCGGGCGATTCGTATCAGGACATTCTCGGCCGCCTGCACGGCCGCCACGGCCACGAGCAGACGGCGGCCCAACTGGATCGGTTGCTGCGCGGCCACCTGCTGCGTCTCCAGCACGGCGGAACCGTTGACCTGAATTTTCCCCCCGCCCCTGATGCGTTTGGACCCTTTGTGGTCGAGGCGGAACTGGGTAGGGGTGGTGTGGGCATCGCCTGGCGCTGCCGGCACCAGGAAAGTGGTGAACGGGTGGTGGTGAAACAGCCCTGGGCGTACCACCAGCCCCTAGAGGTCTGCGATGCGGAGGTGCGCTGGGAGGCAGAGGTCCTTGCAGCCCTCGATCATCCCTCGGTGCCCCGGCTGCGGGCCGTGGTGGAGGCGGATGGCCTGGGGTGCCTGGTGCGGGATCTGGTTCCCGGGGAACCCGCTTTCGGGCCGCTTGATGCCTCGGACGTGGCACGCCTGGCAGGCGGAATCCTGGACATCCTGGAACACCTGCACGGGCGCGGCTTCCTCTTGCTGGACGTTCGGCCGGACAACTTTCTCCTGCCCGGCGACGGGCAGCCACCAATCCTGTTGGATGCGGGGTTGTGCCGGCGGCACGCGGGGGGTGCCGTGCAATTGCCCAAGCCCATCGGCACCCCCGGTTATGCGGCTCCCGAAACCGTCCGCGACGCGGTGGTCAGCGTTCAGAGCGACCTGTTCAGCCTGGGCCGAACGCTCCATTGCTTGCTGGTGGGGCGCCATCCGCGCCACGCCTGGGGCGAGGCGGACCTCGCCAGGGCCACACCCGAGGGGCCCCTGAAGCAAGCCATCGTTGCCCTGTGCCGGGATGACCCCGCGGCCAGGCCCGCCGATCTTGCGGCAGCCCGGGCTCTCCTGCCGTCACCCTGAAGACGATACCCCCTGTCGCGGCGCCATGGCCCGGACCGCCCTGCACGACGCCCACTCCGAACTCGGCGCGACCTTCACGGAGTTCGCCGGCTACGAGATGCCGGTCCACTATGGCAGCATCAAGGCCGAGCATGAGGCGGTTCGAAACACCGCGGGGCTGTTCGATGTCAGCCACATGAGCAACCTGCGCATCTCGGGCCCGGGCGCCGCCGTCGCCATCGGCCGCGTCTGCCCGTTCGATCCCTCCGGCCTGCCAGAAGGGCGTGGCCGTTACACGGCAGTGCTTCGCGAAGATGGTTCCATCCTGGACGATGCGTACTGCTACCGGCTGGGCCCCGACGAATACTACCTCATCCCCAACGCCGGACTCAACGCGGCCGTCGCCGAGCACATCCAGGCCCACGCCCCCGACCCCGCCGGTCTCAACCTGGTCGACACCACCCGGGACGATGCCATCCTGGCGCTCCAGGGCCCCGCCGCCGAAGCCATCCTGGATGCCGCCGGCAGCCCGGGGATTCCCAAGCGCAACCACAGCAGCCGCCGCAACATCGCGGGCGTGGATGTCCTCGTAACGGGCACAGGCTACACAGGCGAGTCGGGCGTGGAACTGTTCCTTTCTGCCGGCCAGGTTCAGGTGGTTTGGGATCACCTCCTCCTGGTGGGGGGGTCACACGGGCTGGTTCCCGTCGGCCTCGGAGCCCGCGACACGCTGCGTCTGGAGAAGGGCTACTGCCTCGCCGGCAATGAATTCGAGGGCCGCCGCACGCCCATCGAGGCAGGGCTCGGCTGGTTCATCCAGTGGGACCACGACTTCCTGGGCAAGCAGGCGCTGCTGGCCCAGAAGGGCGCCGGCGACCACGACAAGCTGGTTGGCTTGATCCAGGAGAAGGGCATTCCACGCCACGGCTGCCCCGTTCTCAAGGACGGCAAAGCCATCGGCGTCGTCACCAGCGGCAGCCTGAGCCCGGCGCTGGGCAAGGGCATCGCCCTCGCCTACGTTCGTGGTGCCGCCATCGGCGATCAGGTCGAGGTGGAGGTGCGCGGCCGACCCCAGCCGGCGAGGGTGGTTAAGACGCCGTTCGTATGATGGCTGCGCGAGACTAGGTCGTTGCTGGCCATCGACGAGCGGTCGTAGTCGCGAGCGGCCTCCACTGGGTACTAGATAGATCGTAGGCGTAACGTCTTCATGACTGGTGATCTTCGGATTCGCATGATTGGGTTGCAGTCGCGCGCTCGGGTCATGGTGATCGCAGCGTTTCTGCTTGCCCCGGGCTGTCTTGGCCCCGACAATGGCCTTAATCCAGATGCGTCCCGCATCGCCCCCGGCAAGGATTTTGTTGTCCGAGGGTGGACGATGGACACGGAACTGGACCTTGCCCGGGGAGTAGCGGGGCTTGCCACGACGGGGGATTTGGCGGTCCCGGAGTGGGGAAATGTATTGGCCCGATTTGAAAGCAAAGTCGGCAGCTGGCTGGTCTTCTACCAGCCCCTCACCGCGCCGACGCACGACCTTGCCTACGCACCCCATTTTAATCTGGAAGTAAACAATCCCGGCCCCGAGCCGGGCTGGGTGTTTGTTGTGCCGGTCGATGTGGCGACGGCGGTGCCCGACGACGCCAATCGGTCGTTCGAGGTCGGGCCGTTTGCGGATCCCACGGTTGTTGTAGTCGAGCCGGGGGCCAACTTCAGCTACCAACAGCCTGCGGGTCCCAGGGGCGGCTCCTACGGTCCCGGCGCGCTGGGCTTCCTCGCCGCCGTTGCGACAAATTTGCCATGGACCATGGATGTCGGCGTGACCATTGACCCGGCAGGTAACTCCTCGATTCCCTGGTTCGTTTCGGCTGGGGAAAACGCACGAATATACTCCGGGGGTGGGCAGCTGGCGCCTGCGGCTCTGCCCGCGGGACGGGCGGTGTTGTCCGGACAGGTCGAAACGCCTGGCTGGACGCACATCCAGGCAATGGTTGAGAAGGTGCAACCTGTGGGTGTGCGGTCGTACAACATCACGCTGCCCGGCAATGTGGAATACTCGGGGGTAGGCGTCGGATATGGGTACGACCTACCTACCGGCGGCTCGGCGTTTCGCACCGGCAAGGTCGATTATGTCGGGGTCATGAACGGTGGTTCGGGTGATCTCCGGGCCTCCATCGAATACGTGGAGGCCGTGGTGGGTCTGAATCTCCTCGCGATCCACATCCCCATGGGGTCGCTCCGCACTCCGCCGGGTGCGTCGGGCGGAATCTATTCTGGTTTCTCAGAGTATTTTACCGACAATGCCAGGCCCGTGGATCGCTTGTCCGTGGGGGGTCCTTCAGAATAGCGCGGCGGCGGCCGTCCGATCACAGGGGATGCCGCGGCTATGCCGTGCCACGACGGGCCTAACAGAAACAGTGACTGGCCGAGAAGTGCGGAGAGGGAGGGGGTGGAAAATCTCTCGTTATTCTATCCGATGCTGGCCCTA
Organism: Thermoplasmatota archaeon; assembly: GCA_041600695.1. Taxonomy (GTDB): domain Archaea; phylum Thermoplasmatota; class E2; order JACPAO01; family JAHFTW01; genus JBFJVP01. Next base: position 4,380 of record JBFIJP010000246.1, read on the forward strand.
ACATGGCCGGTTTCGGGGTCGATTTCGACCACCGGTGCAACGAGTTTGCAGAGGCCGGCCCCACACACGTACCCAACGATGGTTCCGGCCATCTCAAGGAGGTGGGCGGAGGTTCCGGCCGATTGGGGGACGGCGATCTGTGCAGGCGCTGCTGTCGTGGAGACGGCCTGTTGCAGCAGGATGAAAGCCGCCGCTGCACCGTCGGCCGACGTACAGGATACCGACATGCCGCTTGGCCAGAATTCATGAGCCTCGCCTTCGCAGCTTCCAGTATCGTCAGAAACAGCAAGCGCACTCCCATTGCAGTCCTGGCTACCGCTGCACTCGGCGTGCCCGTTGCCGCAGTCCGCTTCTCCATCGACATCGGCGTCCGAGTCATTGGCGTGGACTGTCACCGTGAAGACCTCGCCTGCGCCACATACAAAGCTGCAGCTGGCGGAACTTGATCCGCTAGCGTCGCACGGAGTCCCCGCTGCCACCTGCGTCGGCGTCGCGCCGACGAGGAGGAACAGAACCAGGAGGCTCGCACCGGCCATTGTCTTGGGTTTCATATCTCAAATCCTGCTGTCAAGACAGCGGCAGCACATGAATTAGTCTATGTTTATAGATATTGGTTGATGGTGCCACGTTGCGAGCGGGCTGGCGGATTCCGGCCCCTGCTGCGACTCTCCCGGTCGGGCTTTTTCCGCTCTGGGAAGATATCTATCGCTGGACCAAAACGTTGGCCGCGCGGCTCCCGGAATCCGCTTGGATTTGAATGTCGCGCTCCCAGCTCGCTGGCTGCGGGAGCGTAGGCTGCTGCGGTACGGCCCCGTCTCGTCCAGGGTCGGCCACGGAACGCAAGGTGCCGCGCTTGGCGGGCAATCGTCGCATCGGCTTGGCACCCTTTGCCCCCACAACCAAGCGTGTGGGTGCCCACAAGCACCGGTTGGGCGGACGCCGCCGGTGCGGCGACCTCCCGGGGGGTGGTCCGGGGCCGTTCGGGCGGCGAACGAGCCTGTAGCTCGGCCGCACTGGTGCAAATGGGCAGGCCTCTGTGCGTCTGGGGGCCAATTCCGGGCTGTACGGCGACGCCGCATGACCGTCGGCCATGCGTCGCCGTTCGCGCCAGCCGTGGCGGCGCGCCTCCACTCGACCGATCGCCTCAAGTCCGAACCCCAACCTCCTGGCGCCCGTCATGCACATCATCGTCGCCGGCGCGGGCGAGGTGGGCTACAATGTTGCCCGCTCCCTGTACGAGGAGGGGCACGACATTGCCGTCGTCGAGCCTGCTGGCGAGCGCTTCGAGCGCCTCCAGGATTTGGACGTCATCGCGGTGGAGGGTAACGCCGCCAGCCGCAAGAAGCTGGAGGAGGCAGGCATCGAGAAGGCAGACCTCTTCCTGGCCTGCACCGGCTTCGATGAGATCAACATGATCAGCGCCGCGCTGGCCAAGACCTACGGGTGCCGCACGCTGGCCCGGATCAACTCCATCGACTACCTGGATCAGCCCTACTCCAACGAATATGCCAACATGGGCATTGACATGGCCATCTGCCCCGAGCTGGTGGCGGCCATCCGCATCGGCCGCCTGCTGGCCCAGCCCAGCCTGGTAACCGCCGAGGTGTTCAGCCACGGCAAGGTGTTCATCGCGGAAGGCCGCGTGGAGGATGCCGCCTTCGTGGTGGGAAAGCGGGTGGCCGATGTGGAACCTCCCGAGGGCTTCAACCTGGTCGCCATCTACCGCGGGGACGACATCATCATTCCCCGCGGCAGCACCGTCTTTGAAGCCAAGGATCGGCTGCTCATGGCCCTGACCAGCCTGGATGTGCTCAAGGATGTGGAGTCCTACATCGGCAAGGCGAAGCAGTTGGAGCCGGAACGAGAGATTCGCCGCGTCATGATTGGCGGCGCCACCCGCGTCGGGGTCCATCTGGCAAGGCTGCTGGAGAACAAGCGGGATGTCATCCTGGTGGAGCGCGATCCCATCCGCTGCGAGCGTGCCGGCGAACAACTCCACCGAGCGCTGGTCGTGCACGGCGATGTCACCGACCGCCACCTGCTTATCCAGGAG
>JBFIJP010000247.1:0-6386 GCA_041600695.1 Thermoplasmatota archaeon
GGCAGCCCGAACTCCTGGGAGACCCGGGAGGCCGCCAGTTCGGAAACGAACGCATTCCAGAACATGTTCCCGTCGAGGCCGAGAATCAATGTTTCGGGACGCTGGTCGGTTTCTACCAGGTACCGATAGAGCAGCAGGTGATCCCGGGAACTGCTGCGTGGAATGGCGAAGTTGAAGGACGGCCCGAAGCCCAGTTCCTCCAAGTCGTCCGGGTCCACCGACTGCGCCTTGGAGCTGCCAAAAAGGAGCGTTTTGGGCGGAACCTCCAGTGCGTTGTAGAAAGCCAGTTTCTCCGCCGGGTAGTCGGGAACCAGTGGTGCGTAGAGGCCGGTGTGGAAGTCGTTGCGGGGATCGGCGGCCACGTTGAGGCCCATGATCAGCCCCGACTCCAGGATGGCTACGAGGGCCACGACCGCCAGGAATCGTCGCACGTGGCCGGTGGTGGAGCCGCTGGCAAGCCGGGGTCCGCTCCCCTCCCGCAGCCCCAGGGTGGTTCCACTCTCCTGGGTGCGGACGCCAGGGCTGGCGCCCCCGATGTCGGGTGATGCGGCGGGTTGGGGAGCGGGGGGGCGGTCGGTGGTCATATCAGAACTGGTAGTAGAGGAACGGGCTGCGCACGGCGCCGATGAACAGCAGGCAGGCGACGAACAGCGTGCCCAGCATCACGGCAGTCAGCGGGGTCGCACGAAGTCGCAGGTCGGCCGTCGAGCGGGGCACGAACAGCGTGAACGCCAGCGCGCCAGCGATAAAGAGCACGAGCGGATCCAGGAGGAACGTCACGTCCATGTTGCGCGGGTCGAACATGGAGGCGTACATGGTGAACGAATCGCCAAGCGGCCCGATGCGAAACAGCGGCACGCCGCCCACCCACGCAAACATCGTCATGGTGCGCTGGGTGAAGATGGAGCGCGCATCCCACCAGCCCTGGTTGAGGCTGTACAGGATCATGACGCTGCCCTGCATCACTCCCCAGAAGATGGTGCTCCACTGAGCGCCGTGCCACAAGCCCACGATGAACATGACGATGAAGGTGTTGGCGTAGAAGCGGCGCGGTGTCACCCGGTTCCCGCCCAGGGGAACGTACAGGTAGTCCCGGATGAACGTGGTCAGGCTAATGTGCCACCTTCGCCACAGGTCCGCCGGGTTTCGGCCGTGGTACGGCGCCCTGAAGTTGACGGGATAGCGGAAGCCCATGAAGGCGCCCAGCCCCATGGCCATGTCGGAATAGCCACTGAAGTCGAAATACAACTGGACGACGTAGCCGAAGCATACGGCCCAGGCTCCCACCATTCCGAGGCTGCCAACATCCGCGAAGTAGGGGTCGATGAAGTTCCCGATGGGGTCCGCCACCAGAACCTTCTTGGACAGGCCCAGGACGAACAGGGTGATGCCTAGCCCCACCATCTCGATGGGCAGGCGGCGGGGAATGTTGTTGAGTTGCTCGTCCATCGTCTTGTAGCGGACGATGGGCCCGGCGACCAACTGGGGGAACATCGTCACGTAACAGAGATACTTGAGGAAGTCCCGGGTGGGGCCCACCTGGCCCCGGTAGATGTCGATGGTGTAGCTCAGCGTCTGGAATGTGTAGAACGAGATGCCGATGGGCAGGATGATCTTCAGGTACGGAACGTCAATGGGGACCCCCAGCACATCGAAGATGCCGCGGGTGTTGTCCATGAAGAAAACGCCGTACTTGAAGACGGTCAGCAGACTGAGGTTGAACACAATCGAACTGATCAGCCACCGCTTCGGGTTGCCCCCATTGTCGCGTGCTGCCGCCAGGCGCTGGCCGGCCCAGAAATCGTACAGGCTGCTGGCAAACAGCAGCGGGATGAACCGGTAGTCCCACAGTCCGTAGAAGACGAAACTGGCGAGGGTGAGAATGGTCAGCTTCCAGCGCCGGCTGGGAACCAGCCAGTACGCGCCGAGGACCAGGGGTAGGAAGACGAGGATGAAGCAGTAGGTGTTGAACAGGGCGTCGCACACGAAGAGGCGGTCGAAGGTCCGCAGCTCGTGAACCAGTGAGGAGAGCGTCCCTGCCACCGCGGTCGCGACTTGGAGATCAAAGAAATAGGTTGGCGTACGCAAGCGGGCCGGGGGCAGGGCTGGTCGTGCGGAGGCAGGGTTTGAGTGCGGCCGGGCGCGGGTGGAGTGGACGTGGTCCCGCTCCGGCGCGGCGCTGTCGTTGTGCTGGGCGTGCCTGATGCCGGGCGGCGGTTGACGGGCCAGGTCGTGCCGCCGCGCCGGTGGGCAGCGACGCGCGGTGCCAGGGCGCGGTGGATGCGGCGTCCAGCCGCCAGGCCATGCCCCTTGCCGTGCCGGCACGCCCAGCCGCGTGCTGGCGACGGCGCCTGGGTCCAAGCCTTCAAGGACACTTCCGGGGTCGGCCCGCCGCTGCCTTCGGGCCGCGCGGATTCCCATGACTGAGCCCAACCTGACCGTCGTCCAGTCGCTCAAATCCTGGTTGCCCGCGACGCAGAACTGGATCTACAACCATCTGTCCCACCTGCCCTCAGACATTGCGTGGCCGGTGGCAAGCGACCGCGTGGAAAACCTGGACCGATTCCCCGCCGATGCGCGGGGCCTGGCAAAGCTGCCGTTTCCCGCCCGCGTGGTGAACCGTCGCGTTCCGGGTGTCAAGCGCATGCGGCGCCGGCGCCTGTTGGATCGGGTGGCCCGCGACGCGGGGGCGGAAGTCCTGCACAGCCACTTCGGCGACCAGGCATGCTGGGACTTGCCGGTGGCTCGTCGCCGCAAGCTGCCCCAGGTGGTGACGTTCTACGGTTACGATGTGCTGCGGTTGCCCCGCTCGTCGCCGGCGTGGGCCCGGTCCTACCAGCGGCTCTTCGCATCCGTCGACCGGGTGACGTGCGAGGGGCCCCACATGGCCAAGCTGGTCCAGAACGCGGGCTGCCCCCGGGACCTCATCGAGGTGCACCACCTTGGTATCAGCGTCGACCAGATTCCCTTCGTTCCCCGCCGCTACGAGGATGGGCCGCTGCGTGTCCTGATTGCCGCGGCCTGGCGGGAAAAGAAAGGCATCCCGTACGGCCTGGAGGCCCTGGGCAACCTGGCCCGTGGCGGCGCCGAGGTGGAGGTGACCATCATCGGGGACGCCCTGAAGGCTGCCGACAGCCAGGACGAGAAGGCGCGTATTCTGGACGCGTTGGATCGCTCAGGCCTGCGGCCCCACACGCGGCTGCTGGGATTCCAGCCCCACGAAGCCATGGTCAAGGAGGCGTACAGGAACCATGTTTTCCTGTCGCCCAGCGTGGAGGCGGCCGACGGCGACATCGAGGGCGGGGTGCCCGTTGGGATTCTGGAGATGGCAGCCACCGGCATGCCGGTGGTCAGCACCACCCACTGTGACATTCCATACGTGCTGCGCGACCGCGAAACCGGGCTCCTGGCGCCCGAGCGCGACGCCGCAGCTCTCACCCGGAAACTGGAATGGCTCGTGGGACACCCCGACGCGTGGAATCGGATGACCACTGCCGCCCGGAAGGACCTGGAAGCCCGTTTTGACGTGCGCGACCAGGCGCAAAACCTGGCCCGCATCTACCATGAGGTGGCGGCGTGACCAACGATCTTGTATCCGTCATCCTGCCCTGCTACAACCGCGTGGAGTCGCTTACCCGGGCGGCTCGCACCGTGCTGGACCAGAGCTACGCCAACCTGGAACTTCTGGTGGTAGATGATGGCAGCAGCCAAGACGTGGCGGGGGTGGTCGGCAGCCTGAACGACCCGCGGGTCCGGCTGGTTCGTCACCCGACCAACATGGGCGCCGCTGCCGCCCGCAACACCGGTGTCGCGGAGGCTCGCGGCTCGTTCATCGCCTTTCAGGACTCCGACGACGAGTGGCTGCCGGGCAAGTTGGAGCGCCAACTGGCCGCCCTGCAAGGGGCACCCCGGGCGGGCTTTGTCTACAGTGACATGGAACGCGTCACCGTGCGAGGTGGCCAAGAGGTGCGCGAAACCTACCTGGCTCCCGACGTGCGGAAAGGCGTGCTGCTGGACCCGGCTCGCCTGGACTATGCCACCCGAGACATTGGCCTCCAGACCTGCATGTTTCGCCGCGACGCCCTCAAGGCCGCCGGTCCCGGCCCGTTCGACGCCTCCCTCCGGCGCTTCATCGACCTCGAATTGCTCCTGCGCGTCCTGCGCCACCACGCCGGCGTGCGCGTCGCCGAGCCCCTGGTTCGATACCACCTCTACGGCGAGGGAATCAGCTTCAACGAGCCGGCCGCAGCCGACACCCGGGTCATCCTGCTGGAGCGCTACGGGGCCGACGGCAGCCGCGCCTTCCGGGCCCACCAGCACCGCCTCATTGGACGCCTCCGGGTGCGCACCGGCCGGCTGGCCACGGGCATGAGCCACTTCTGGCACGCCGCCTACCTGGATCCGCGCTGCGCCCCCGCCGCGGCCCGTGACCTGGCCGGCGCTTACCTTTACCGGCTGCGTCATGGAGGGCATGCGTGAAGCTAGCATTCTTTCCCGAGGACGGGCCCGAGCACGCCAGCAGCCGCGTGCGCGCCATCCAGGTGGCCGAACGCCTGGCGGACCGCGGGCACGATGTCACGATCCGGCCCGGGGCAACGTACCCCAAATTCAGCCGCAAGGACCCGGCCCTGACACTTCGCCGCCTGGCCCAGCGTCGCCGCGACATGATGGCCGCCATGGATGCGGACGTGTGGTTCTTTCACCGCGGCGGCCGCCAGTACGGACTCGGCGCCCTGGTGCGCCGCATGGCGACCCGAACCCGGGCCCGGGTGGTCTACGACATCGACGACGCCGTCTACCTCAGCCACCCCCGGGGCAGCCACGCCCTCATGAGGGCCGCCGACCTGGTGCTGGGTGGCAACGACCTCCTGGTAAACTACGCCAGTTCGTACTGTGCACAGAGCGAATTCTTCCCCACCGGTCTGGTCGTCGATGACTACGCCCGCCATCGCCCCAAGGCGGGCCCCGACAACCCTGTGCCGGTCATCGGCTGGATCGGCAACCGCTCCAACGCACCGTACCTCGCTGAGGCGGCCTCGGGGCTCTCGGAAGCGGCCCGCGAGCACGATTTCATCCTGCGCATCATCTGTGATTTCCGGCAGCCCCTCGATATCCCGGTCGGGCCCGAGATCAAGGTGGATCGGGTGCAGTGGACCCCCGAAACCGCCGCCCGCGACGTGGCCCAACTGGACATGGGCCTGATGCCCCTGCCGGACACGCCCTGGGAGCGCGGCAAATGCGGCTTCAAGGTGCTGGAATACTTCGCCGCTGGCGCCTGTGGCATCGCCAGCGAAGTCGGCGACGGCGGCCGACTCATGGACGGCGGCAACCGCGGCTACCCGATTCGGGCCGACAACAGCAACTGGGGCGAGCAACTGCGCGCCGCGCTGGACGAACCCGCCCAAACCCGCCAGCGGGCGGCTGCCGGCCATGCATACGTCACGGAAGTGCACGACCTCGACCGGGTCGCCGCGCGGCTGGAAACCCGGCTCCAATCCCTGGTCGCCTCCTAGCGCCCATCAGCGGTCATCCCAAGACTGATAACGAACCGCACGGCATCCCAACAGGTACTTCGGCCACCCATGAGCCAGACAGCGACCGCCCGGCGGCACCTGATTCCCGCGCCTGTCCTGCGCACCACCACGACGCTGAGCTATGTCGCCCTGGCCCTCGCCCTGATTGCCACCGTGCGCTTTGGCGTCCTGCAGACCTTCGACATGGTCCGCCTGCTGGCCGGACTGATGGCGGTCGTGGTCACCCTGCAACTCTGGGTTTCCGTTCGCCGCATCAACACCTGGCACGACTGGGTGGGCATTGTCCTGGTGCTGCTGGTGAGCCGCAGCCTCATCCACCTGGCAAGCGGCACCATCAATGCCGTGCCCGATGCCCGGGCCCACCTGGACAACATGGTTGGAAGCCTCGTCTCCACAGGCTTCATTCCCGAGTCCAGGCGTTTCTTCAGCACCGGCGACTATCACCTGTACCCGATTTTGCACATGAACCTCACCGCGATGGTTCGCATGACGGGTTACGACATCTATCCCATGTCGGCGGTCTTCAGTCTCTTCCTGACCCTTTCACTGGCTCTTACCCTGGCGGCGACGGCGCGGCGGTGGGCGCCAGGGCTTGAACTGCTTGCGGTGGTCTGCTTCGCCGCCTGGGCGCGCATCATCCTGGTGGGTAGCCTGCTGCAACCCATTGCCGTGGGTTCGGCGTTCATCGGTTTCCTTTTTCTGCTGCTTCCTAAGGTGGCCTATCCGCGCACGCTGTTCCTGTTCATGCTAGGCACACTGGGCCTCGCGCTCACCCACCACTACTCGTCCTGGATGGGCATCTCGGCCCTGTCGGCAGCCATCATTCTGCCCTACCTGCTCCGAGACATCGCC
>JBFIJP010000248.1:0-6372 GCA_041600695.1 Thermoplasmatota archaeon
GGTGCGGGCCGCCAACCTGCTCGTGGAGCGCCTGCGCGAATGGTACGCCCTGCACGCCCCGGAGGCGGTGCGGCTGCAGCCTGACGCCGAGAAACTGACCCGCCTCATCGCCGAGCACGGCGAACGCACAGGCGTGCTCACAGCCCTCGACCACGCAGACCAGGCGACCACCAGCATCGGCAACGACCTCGCCCCTGCGGACCTCGCGGTTCTGCGGGCTTACGCGGGCGCCCTGCGCAGCCTGTACGACTCCTGGCACGCCCTGGAAAAGCGCGTGGAGGACCTCATGCAGGAGGTCGCCCCCAACCTGGCAGCCATCGTGGGCCCCGTCATCGGCGCCCGCCTCATCGCGCTGGCCGGCGGATTGCAGCGCCTTGGCGCTTTCCCCTCGGGCACGGTCCAGCTTCTGGGCGCCGAGACCGCACTGTTTCGTCATATCAAGGAGGGCACCAAGCCCCCCAAGCACGGCATTCTGTTCCAGCACGTGGCCCTCCATTCGGCTCCGCCCTGGCAGCGCGGTGCACTGGCTCGCGCCTACGCCCAGGCGGCGGCCATTGCAGCGCGCACGGACGCCTTCAGCCAGCGCGACCTGCGCCCTGAATTGGTGGCTCGCCTGGAGAAGGACGTGGCGCGCATCAAGGAAAAGCGCGCCAAGCCACCGGCCAGGCGCCCCGCGCCTCCAGGCCGCGCACCGTTTTCGGGGGGACGTGGACCCAGCCACGGCCGTGGCCCCCGTGGCCCACCTGGCCAGGGCGGTGCCCGCTACGGCGGCCAGCCGCGCGCCCCCGGCGGGCGGCAGGGCGGTCCCGGCGACCGTGGCCCGCGACGGGATGGTCCTCCAAGGGGCGGGTACACCGACCGCGGACCGCGCTCGGATGCTCCCCGCCGCGATGGTCCGCCCGCCCGATCTGGTTACGGCGACCGGGGACCCCGCTCCGACGCGCCCCGCTCCGATGCACCCCGCCGTGACGGCCCGCCCAGGTCCGACACCGGACGCCGCGAGGGCGGCCAGGGACCACCCCCCGGCAAGTCGTTCTACCCCCGGGGGCCAGGCGCAAAGCCCGGACCCGGCGGTGGCTCCGGTGGAAAACCGGGCGGCAAGCCGCGGCGACTGCCTGGAGCCCTGCGCGGCGATAACAAGCCCGCCAAGGCGCCCGGCAAAGGCGACCGGGCAGACAAGAAGGAGGACAAGTCGTGAAAGCCACCGGACTGCACGGCGTGTACGAGGACCGCGGCCTCATCTGGACCGTCAACAAGGTGCCCGGCACCAAGGTGTACGGCGAACCTCTGCGACCCCGCGGCGACCGTGAATACCGCGCCTGGAGCCCCTGGCGCAGCAAGGTTGCAGCCCTCGCCAGGCGCATGCCCAACACCCCCTGGTTCCGACCCAAGGACACCGTCCTCTACCTCGGCGCCGCCAGCGGAACAACCTGCAGTCACCTCAGTGACATCCTGGAAGGTGGCCGCGTCGTTGCCGTCGAATTCAGCCCACGCTCCATGCGCAACCTGCTCTGGAATTCGGAGCCACGGGAGAACCTGATTCCCGTGCTGGAAGATGCCAGCCACCCGGAGCGGTACGTGGCCTACCTGGAGCGGCCCGCCGACGCCTTGGTGCAGGATGTGGCCCAGCGCCACCAGGTGGACATCTTCCTGCGCAACCTGGCCCTCGTGAAGCCCGGCGGGTTGGGCTTCCTGTTCGTCAAGGCCCGAAGCATCAACGTCAGCGCCACCCTAGCCGACGTCTACGGCGAGGTGGCCCGACGCCTAGGCGAGGCCAGCGTCGAAATCCTGGCACAAGTGGACCTGGAACCGTTCGAGAAGGACCACCGGGCCTTCGTGGTGCGCGCCCCCGGGGGCCCCTGATGTTTGACGTGGCCGGCCAGCGAGTCGTTGTCACGGGCGGAGCCGGCTTCATTGGCAGCCACACCGTGGATGCGCTGGTAGCCGCCGGCGCAGATGTCACCGTTCTGGACGACCTGTCCACGGGGGACAAGGCGTTCCTGGCGGACGCATGGGATGATGTCCTGTTCGTGGAGGGAGACTGCGGCGATGCCGCCACGCTGGCCAAGGTCCTGCCCGGCGCCGACTCCGTGTGGCACCTGGCCGCCGACCCCGATGTCCGGGGCAGCGCCGGCCAGGCCCAACAGCATTTCCGCACCAACGTGGCAGCCACCTTCCAACTCCTCCAGGGGATGGCTCGCCATGAGGTCCCCCATCTGGTTTTCACCAGCACCAGTACCGTCTACGGCGATGCAAGCGTGCGACCCACTCCGGAGGACTACGGCCCCCTGTTGCCCATCAGCCTGTACGGCGGGGCGAAGCTGGCCTGCGAAGCCCTCATCGCCGGCATGGCGGCCACGCACGGGTTTGATGCCCTCATGTTCCGCTTCGCCAACGTGGTGGGGCCCCGCAGCAACCACGGCGTCACGTACGACTTCGTGCGCAAGCTCCGCGCCGACCCCTCGCGACTGGAAATCCTCGGCGATGGCCGCCAGACAAAGAGCTACGTCAGCGTGGCAGACACCGTGACGGGCATGATGCATGCAGCGGGCCAGGCGCCACCTGGCGTGCACGCCTACAACATCGGCAGCAGGGACGCCATCGACGTAACCGGGCTCGCCGGCGTCGTCGCCGGGGCCCTTGGCTTGGAACCCGCTCTCGAATACACCGGCGGCGCTCCCGGCGGCGCCGGCTGGGTAGGCGATGTCAAGCACATGAGTCTGGCCATCGACAAGCTCGAATCCCTGGGCTGGCAGCCCCGGGACACGTCGGCCGAGGCCCTTGACGCCACCGCCAAGTGGCTAGCCGACCAGGATTTACCCCCCTGGAAGCCATAGTCACATTGGGCCAATTTTAGCGGATTCGCCCAATGGCAGCTTTAGGGCACAGGGGAAAATGTCCCCATGGCGCGTGCGTGGACCGTGCTGGGCCTGCTGGCTGCTTCCATTCTGGTCGGGGTCGTACTGGGCCAGCCCAACGCATCCGTTGAGGAAGCCATCGACGCCGACTGCTACTCCTGCCATTGGAACCGGCCGCCCACTCCCATGCGGGCCATGTACGACATCGTCCCCGCGGCGGCCACGCAGGTCGCCCCGGGTGCCCCCGGCGCGCTGGAGGTCACCGTCGCCCATGCGTGGATCGGAACCATCACCGAGGTTCGCATCCACCTGGATCTGACGGACGCCCCCAGCCTGGGTTTCGCCAACAAGGAGCCACCCAAAACGCAGACCCTCCCCGGGCGCATGGAACTGGAGCCGACCCGCCCGGCGAACGCGTGGCGCGGCCTCGCGTCGGCGACCATCCCGGCAGGCGCCACCGACTTGGTGCTGGTGGCAACTCCCAACGCAACCGGGCTGCTGTCGCCCGACATCCGAGTCACCGCCAAACTGCCCGATGGCAGCAAGCTCAGCGCAGACGACGCCGGCCCCGGCCAGAGCGAACGAATCCACCTCAAGGGCGCCGGCGCCCTGGCCAGCGCCGCCGGCAACTGGCAGATCGTGGTGGAAGCTGACCTGGATGACCCCGCCGCGGCTGCGGCACCTGGCTTCGAGGTGCAAGTGACGACCTGGAGCAACACCAGCGCCGAGCGCCGAGCGTTCCAGGCCGCGCAGGAACCCCTGGTGCGCAGCCAGTCCCACAGCTTCCAATGGCTGCTTGCCCTGCGCGACGAGCCCGCGCCCGGAGAGGTTGTGCGCATCATGGCCAACGGCACCGCCTTCTTCGCCCACCAGCCATCCAGCGTGGCACAGGACTGGGGCAACTTCACCAAGACGTTTGAAATTCCGGTCCTCGCCAACAACGGCGCGCTGCTGACCGCCAACGCCGTCCAGCCGCCGCCCCTGCCTCCCGCAGCCCTCAGCGCCGCACGCGTTGGCGAAGCCATCGGTTATGCCACCGGATTCCTCATGCTCGCATCGCTCGTCTCCGGCGGTATCCTTGGCCGGGCCAGCCGCCGGGGACTCAACGCATTGTTCGGGTCCGCCAAGCGACGCGTGGCCTTCCATAACTTCACCAGCTACGGCCTGACCGCCGCCGCCCTGGCACACCTGATCCTTTTCCTGGCGGAAGCCAAGTACGCATGGACCGCCGGCCTCCTCTGGGGTGGCACAGGTTTCCTTGCCCTCATCGCCCTCGGCTTCACGGGCGCAGTGCAGATTCCCCTCATCCGCCGCTGGGGCTACCCTGCTTGGCGCTGGGTCCACTTGGCCGCCGCGTGGGCCGCCGTCGCGTTGGCCATCGTCCACGCCCTGCTCGACGGCGCCAATTTCACCTCGGTGCAGGAGGCCCTGGGCTACCAGGACCCGCTTGCCGCATTGGCCACGTAGGCGCCGGCTCCAGACGAGACCCCGTCATTCCGGAGCGGGAGGAAGATCGGCATACCAGACCTTGGCCACACCCGAATCATACACCGCATGAAACGGGGGCTGGGCAAATTTCCGAATGCCCAAACCCGGGCCATGGCCAAAGGCATGGAAGGCCACCACATCCGCGCCGTACACCGCCAAATGATCACGGACCGCCGGACCGCCCGACGCAGCCATGAAGCGCTGCCACTCGTCCGCCTTGTGGGGATCACCAAACAGGCCCGGCGCGAAGCTCACATGGCCGGAATCGGCCGCCACCACCGGGCCAGCAAGGTTGTCACCCACGGCCACGACGTGCGACGGCACGTAATCCCGAATCCAGTAAATCCCCCGAATCTGCTCATCATCGACCCACTGGAAAGGCGCATCCGGCTCCGCCAACGCTTCATCCATCGTCGGCACGGCGGTCAACAAGACGAGGGGCAAAACCGCCCAGGGAGCGAACCTCCTGGCATCCACACGACCCAGCCACCCTTCCAGGATATGGGGCCGTGACAGGAGATCCCGCGCGAGGGCCGCAACCATCACTCCCGTCAGCGCCAAGGCGGCCAAGTCGAGCATGATGATGTAGCGCCGCCAGAACAGGTACTCCAACGCCACGTTGAGCGCCGCCAGCACAAACATCGCCTGCACGAGACCCCCGCGGGCGCGCCGCAGAAGAAGCAACGCGGACGCCACCGCCAACAACAGGTACGGAAGCGCCACCGCCAGGTACGTGGCGGTGTCAAAGAAGCTCCCTCCCTCCCCGGACGGCGCCGCCGCACCCGCCTCCGACGCCCGCCGCAGCGACCTGCGCAGCAGCGCCCAGAAGGTCTCGGGGAAGCGAATCCACACGGGCACGATCACCGCCAGCGCCGTGCCCGCAGTCAGGCCCCAGCGGGAAGCGCGGTGCCAGGCGCGGTTGCGCATCAAATCGCCCGCAGCGCTCACTACCAACGCCAGGGCGACTAGCAGAAACGTTGGGCGGTGGAGGACACCAATGGAACCAACCACCACCCCCGCCAGCGCCCACTGCCGGCGCTCAACCAGCCACGCGGTCAGGAACGCCATCATCAACGCCAGGAGGTTCTTCTCGTACAGGCGCCGGAACGCCTCAAACGGCGTGAAAGCCACGGCGAAGAAACCGACCGCCACCAGCGCGGCCACATCGCCGAAGCGGGAACGCACCCACACGAACAGCAACAAACCCGGCAGCACCGACAGGAGGGGGAACAACCAAAGCAGGTGCTCCTGGGCCGACAAGCCAGCACCCGCCGCAAGGGCTTGCTGGAGCGCCAGCAGACCCGGGGGGAACTGCTGCTGCACCCAGAGCGGCGCCTCATGCAGCGCACCAGCCTCACCCGCAGCCGTCATGGCCGCGGCGTAGAAACCATAGTCGTAACCCAGCGGCACGCGGGTCGACCGGTAGGGCAGCACCCGCAGCAGCCAAGCCACCAGGAGCGCCAGCACCAGCGGCAAACCAACCGCCAGCCGGCGACTATCCCGGCCTGCATCCCAGTGCCCAACGGCGATCTGGATGGCGGCCAGGACCAGCCACGCCACGGCCGCCCAAAGGAGACGCGGTGCAAGAAAAGGAAGTGGCCCCAGAAGAACCAGTGGAAAAAGAACGAGGAGAAGGACGGAAAACTGGAGGAAGACAAAGCGCACGAGGCGTTGCACGCGCTGCCACTCCATGCCCGACGAGACGGGCCTGCCTACATGACTCTGGCGTTAGGCCTTGATCTCGAACGGGTCGCTGCGAGGCGATCCCTCGAAGCCCTTGCCCTCAAGCAGAACCGTCGCCGTGCACGTCTCGCCCTGCTCCAGGACACCCGGAGCCAGGCGGAAGAGCATGTTCAGCGACTCGCCGGGCTGGAACTCGTGCTTGGCCAAGACGCTGCCCAGCGGGCTGCCCGGGCCGACGGAATTCGGGACCGGCGCGTAGCCGTAGTCATACCCGTAATCGTAGCCGTAGTCATACCCGTAGTCATACTCGTAATCGTACTCGTAGTCGTACTCGTAGTCATAC
>JBFIJP010000249.1:0-6370 GCA_041600695.1 Thermoplasmatota archaeon
GAACTCCCCCCTCAACGTCGTCGGGTCGGGGATCTCCCGGGGTCCGCGCAACCACCGCGGCGGATGGCAAACCCAGCGGTGCAGGCGCCAACTGCGAATCTCCTTGGAGGGGTTGACCATGCGGAAATCCGGCTGGTGGCCGGCGTCTACGTCGAGGAATTCGAGCAGCGCGCGGTAGGTGCCGGCGGGGTCGGCCTTGAAATCGTCGAACAAGATGACGTGAACCCGATCCTCACCGAAGACCTGGCGATACCGGCGAACGCCGCTGGCGTAGTCAACGAAACGGCTGTAGGCGAGCAGCTTGGGATCACGCACGCCCCTTGGCAGAAACCGGCTGCCGGCCATCCGGCCCTCTTCTGCATCCAGCGCCTCGCCTAGGTCCCGGAGGTCCTCGAACCCCTCGAAAATGAACTGCGCGTGCAGGCTCGGCAGTACATCCACCGGATCGCGAAGCATGATGACCATGCGCGCATCGGGTGCGTATCCCCTGATTTCTCGGGGCGCCACGCGGGAGTAGAGGTACCCCACTGTTCCCTCCCCGCGCCGCTGGGCGGCGGCCCCGGGTTCGAAAAGGGCCTCGTACTCGGCCCGGGACTGGACGGCGCGAGGCACATCGAAGTCGCGGTTGAACCAGTTGGGCTCCTTGATGGCAGGGATGAAAACATCCGGGTGCTCGCGCAGGAAGTGCACCACGGCGGTGGTGCCGCACTTGGGCGCGCCCACAATGAAGAAATTGGGGCGTGGTTGCCCCGGGGTCCCAGTCAACGAGTCGCCACCGGGGCTTGCTCCATAAGCGTGGCCCAAACGCCCGCCCGTCGTCGGGGGGTCAGACCACAAGGTCCTTTTTCGGCCGCTTTGTGGTCGCAAACCGCCCCCTGGGCACCGAGGAACCATGCCGAGCGACGCCGCAACAGACTCGCCGGCACCCCTGGTTTCCGTGCTGATGGTCACGTACAACGGGAGCCAGTACGTGCAGGCCTGCTTCGAGTCCCTGCGGGAGCAGAGCCTACAGGATTTCGAAGTGGTCGTGGTGGACAACAGCCCAGACCACAATACGGCTGGCGCCGTCGAGGCCGCATGGCCCCAGGCCACCGTGCTACGTGCGCCCTCCAACCTGGGATTCACAGGCGGAAACAACCTGGCTGCTCGCCACGCGCGGGGAAAATACCTGATCCTCCTGAACCAAGACACCGTCGCCCACCCGGAATTCCTGGAGCAACTGGTCGCCGCCGCCGAGGCCGACGAGTCCATCGGCGCTGCCCACGCCAAAGTGCTGATTCTGGATCGCCGGGACCGCGTGGATTCCGCTGGCAACCGGGCCAACTACCTGTTCATGCCGGCAGGCCGCGCGCAGGCAGCACCCCTGGACGACGTATTCGGGCCGCCGCGGGATGTCCAATACCTGAGCGGCGCAGCCGTGCTCGTCCCCCGCGCCCTCTGGGAAAACCTGGGCGGCCTCGACGACAGCTTCTGGATGTACCACGACGACCTGGATCTGAGCCTACGCCTCAAGCTGCGCGCGTACCGGGTTGTGTGCGTGCCGGATTCGGTGGTTTACCACGCCCACGACGAGAACCCTAGCAAGCTGAAACTGGAATGGCTAGAACGCAACCGCCTGCTGCTCATGCGCAAGTACTACCGCCGGCGAACCGTCGTCAAACTGCTACCCATTCTCCTCGTGTCCGAAGCAGGCATTCTGCTCTTGGCGGCCAAAGGCGGCTGGCTAAAGGAGAAGCTGCGAGGCTACCGCATGCTGTTTCGACCGGACGCCCGCGCCTTGGCTGACGGCAAGCGGACCCGCCGCGAAACCGGCTACACCGACCGGCAACTGCTCGAGCTGATGGGGCCCGAACTGAGCACCGGCCGCATCGGCGGGGCCGCCGTCCAACGCATCGCGGGCAAGCTGGTGGCGGGATACTACCGTTTGGCCCGCCGCATGGTTTAGCAGGCCCGCGGCTGCCGATCCGCAACTCTTGCCCCGAATCGTTCTTATAAAGTAGGCAGGTCGGCCGCCACGACTGGCGCCGCCAGGATGGAGTACCGATGCCTTTCGAGTTCGAATCCCTCGAGGACCTGCCCGACGTCATCCTGGTCAAGCCGCGCGTTTTCGGCGACAACCGCGGCTGGTTCATGGAAACCTACAAGCGCAGCGACTTCGAAGCCGCCGGCATCACCCACGATTTCCGCCAGGACAACCACAGCCTCTCCACCGGCAAGGGTGTTCTGCGCGGCATCCACTTCCAGAACGACCCCGAAGCGCAGGGCAAGCTCGTGCGCGTCAGCCGCGGCGCCATCCTTGACATCGCGGTCGACCTGCGCAAGGGCAGCCCCACGTACCTCAGGTCCGTCGCCGTGCGTCTGGACGAGGAAAACAAGCACCAGCTTTGGGTGCCCCCGGGCTTTGGGCACGGCTTCGTCACCCTGTCCGACGAGGCCGAGGTGGTCTACAAGGCAACGGCGCAGTACAGCTTCGAACACGACCGTTCCATCGCCTGGAACGACCCCGAAATCGGCGTGGACTGGGGCATCGACGCCCCGGTGCTGTCGGAGAAGGACGCCAAGGCACCCCGCCTGGCGGACTCAGATGTCAATTTCAACTACGAGGGTTCCGCATGAGCAAAGGACATGTGATGATCACGGGTGGCGCCGGCTACATCGGCTCCGTCATGACCGGCCTGCTGCTGGAGCGCGACTACGAAGTCACGGTCCTGGACCGCTTCTTCTTCGGCGACACGCTGGCCCGGTACGCAGACAACCCGAACCTGCACCAGGTTCGCGGCGACACCCGCACCTTCGACCCCGAGGTCTTCAAGGGCGTTGACACGGTTTTCGATCTGGCGGCACTCAGCAACGACCCCGCCGGCGAACTGGTTCCCGGCAAGACCCTCGACATCAACCACCTGGGCCGCGCCCGGGTGTGCAAGCTGGCCAAGGAGCGCGGCGTTCAGCGCTACGTCCTCGCCAGCAGTTGCAGCCTGTATGGTTTCCAGGACGACATCGTCGACGAGACGAGCCCCGTTAACCCGCTCACCACGTACGCCACGGCCAATGGTCTGGCTGAGCAGAGCAACCTCCCGCTGGCCGACGATGACTTCACGGCGACCGCCCTGCGCCAAGCTACGGTTTTCGGTCTCAGCCCCCGCATGCGCTTCGACCTCGCCATCAACGGCATGACCCTGGCCCTGCACAAGTACGGCCACGTCAAGGTCATGCGCCCCGGCACCCAATGGCGCCCCATGGTGCACGTTCGCGACACCAGCCGCGCCTTCATGGCCGTCATGGAAGCGGATCCCAGCAAGGTCAACGGCGAAATCTTCAACGTCGGCGACGAAACGCTCAATCTCCAAATCGGCCCCCTCGCCCGCCGCATCAGCGAGGCGGTCGGCATCGAATTCGTCGAGGACTGGTACGGCGACCCCGACCACCGCAGCTACCAGGTCGGCTTCAGCAAGATCAAGTCCACCCTCCCGTGGAAGGCCGAGGTCACCCCCGAAGTCGGCGCCAAGGAAATCTACGACGCCCTCAAAGCCGGCGAAGTCACCGACGGCCCCGAGACCAAGACCGTCCAGTGGTATGAGGCGCTGGAGGAGTGGCACCAGCGCATGAAGATCGTCGAGATGGACGGGCACATTCTCTAGGCGGGCTGCTCCATCAAATGCATCTTCCTCCACCCGGGCTGCCGGTCAAGTGCCGTCGGGTCTGTGGCCCAGAGCGAGCCACCATTCACAGCACCGTAGCATGTGCGCCGCGGGCCCGCTTTGCGGCCCCGCCCGTCGGCGACGCGTTGATGGATTAGATGATTCCCGCGATCTCGTAATGGCCCGCCGTTTCGAGCGTCACCGTGACCGGGAAGAAGCCGCTGTTTCGCCAATACCATCCGTGCGTGCCCGAAAAGGGTGCTCGGAAGGACCCGTCGGCCCCGGCGCGGCGACCCTTCTCGTACGATTCGAAAGTGCCCGTTGTGTCGTTGGTGGGCTCGCCGTGGAAATCGAATTGGAGGGCGTCGGGGGCCGACCAACTGTACACAAAGGCACCGCCCTCGCTGACGATTAGTTTGTATTCGAGGCCCTCCCCCGCGGGAATCTGGATATCGACCGAATCAGTGCGAAACGCTGAGCTCTCGCTTGTGTGTGGGCTGGCATCGGCGGCGAGTACGGGTGCCGCGGCGCCCATTCCCTTGATGCCGATGGCCTCGCCGAAACGGGTCGGATCGATGTTGTACTCGGCAGGCAGGACGAAGAGGAGCATGACGGCGGCAGCAATGACCGCTGCGATTCCCGTGGCCTCCAGGAGTGTCCGCTGGTCTGGCACGTTGAATTCGGGGGTGGGGGGTTCAGTCATTTGATCACGCCAGGATGTATCCGGTCAGTTGGTAGGCCATGAGGGCGAATCCGCCAGCCATCAGGAGCACGTTCGTCATGAGTGCATGACGCAGGAAGGACGGGTGGCGCCGCCAGAAGTCCATGGCGATGATGATGCCGCCGAGAGCAAGGATCTGGCCGGCCTCAACGCCCACGTTGAATGCGATGAGGTTGCCCACCAGCCCGTCGTCGTTCAGCCCCAGTTCCTGCACCTTGGTGGCCAAGCCGAAGCCGTGGAAGAGTCCAAAAATCAGCACGGCCGCCTTGGTGTTGGGTTGCCGGCCCAGGAAGCGCCGGAACCCGCCGAGATTGTCGAAGCCCTTGTACACCACGCTGGCGCCGATGACGGCGTCGATCAGGTAAGCGTTGGCTGGCACATCGGCCAGCACGCCCAGCAGAAGCGTGGCGCTGTGGCCCAGGGTGAACATGCTCACATAAATGGCGACATCCTTCATTCGGTAAAGAAAAAAGATGACTCCGACGAGAAACAGCAGATGATCATAGCCGGTGACCATGTGCTTGGCGCCGAGGTATAGGAACGCGCCGACGGCGAGGCCCTGGTTGTCCTGGATGAAGCCGGCGTCGTCCTCGTCGACCCCGTGGGCAAGCGCGGCAGGCACTAACAGAACCGCGAGGAGGATGCCCAGACGCCAGTGCACTGTTGGGCACGCCCGGTCGGGTTTGAAAGCGGGATGGGTTGGGTGTGGCCGCGGCGCCTGCCCAAAGGCCTCCATGGTCGCTGGCAGCGTCCGGGTGGGAGCCGCTGCGTCGAGTGACGCAACGGCGGGGACGCCACCTATTGCCCCGGCCCGGCCGCCAGGCGATGCCAGCTTGCCGGTGCATGAGCGGTCGGCACTCCGGCCGGCTTGCACGCCACCGGCTCATAGCACTTGTATCGCCCCCGGGAGCGAATGACGACGACATTGGCATCCACCAGGCGGGCCAGCCGGTTCTGCAGTGTGCTTCGGCTCCAGTTCATGACCCGGTTGGCCCAGGCGAGGATGTCCTTCTGCGCGGCGCCAGGATGGGCAAGAAGCCACTCGTAAATGATGTTGAGGTCCGGCTCGCGCAGCATGACCAACGACTCCCACCCGTCGGCGTAGGCGTCGTCGTTGTCGAAGTACCTCAGGGTGGACTTATGGGCTCGTTCGATGATTCGATTCTCCCGCTTGAGCATCCCCATGTGGTGCCGTCCGCTGCCGCACTGAACATCGGCGCCCCGCAAGACCTCGCGGAGTGTCGCGCCAGGGTTGCTCTGGATGTAGTCGTACATCCGTTCGCGTGGGGCCTCTGGAGCAGCCATAAGCCCCACGTGCCCACCAGATCAATAAACCTGCTGGTAGCATTCTCGAATACTGAAGCAATCGGCCTAGCCTGGTTCAAGCGGCGCCCGTCGTCACCTTCATCCCCCACATCCCTGTGCGCGGCCCATGAAGCGAATCGCACTGCTGGGCGCCACCGGCCAACTCGGCACGGATGTCCTCAAGGTCGCCGCTCGCGATGGCCGTACGATGATCAGCCTGGGTCACGACGAAATCGAGGTCGCTGACGCGGAGCAGACGGCGAAGGTCCTGGCGGCGACCAAGGCAGACGTGATCATCAATTGCGCCGCATTCCACCAAGTCGACCGGTGCGAGGAGGACCCGGAGGCCGCCTATCGGGTCAACGCGCTGGGTGCGCTCAACGTGGCACGGGCCGCCGCGGCCATGGGTGCGCGGGTTGTGTACGTGAGCACCGACTACGTCTTCGACGGCAGCCGCCAGCCGGATGCCGGCCCCACGACACCGGAACACGCCTTCACGGAATCCGACCTGCCTGCACCCGTCAACGTGTATGGAGCGGCGAAGCTGGCGGGCGAGCACGCAACACGCCTGGCGGCTGCCGACAGCCTGGTTTGCCGGGTCAGCAGCCTGTTCGGGGTCAGCGGCGCCCGTGGCAAGGGCGGCAACTTCATCGAAACCATCCTCAAGCACGCTGCCGGCGGCGGGCCCCTCAAGGTGGTCAGCGAC
>JBFIJP010000250.1:0-6325 GCA_041600695.1 Thermoplasmatota archaeon
TGAGCAGCGCTTCCAGGGCCTTCTCGCCAAAGTGCTGCGTGAAGGGGCCACCCAGGACAAGGATCCGCTGCTCTGGTCGGAGGGCAAGAAGACCGTCGCCGATGTGCTGGAGGTTTTTGCCCGCGGTCCGGTTTTCCGCCTGGACGAGGGGGGCGACTTCGCGTCGCCGGCCGATTTGGTTGCTAGGGCCAACCCCTCAGCGAACCTGACGCTGGTGCTGGGCGCCTTCCCAAGCGGCGACTTCTCGACCGCCTGGCAGGAGGCGGCGCCCGAAGCAGTTTCCATCTGGCCGGAGGCGCTCAATGCCTGGGCGGTGGCGGCCGAGTGCGTGGCGGCGTTTCGGGCCGTGCATGGGCCAGAGGCGCCGAGCGCGCCTTCGTCAGCCGAGTGAACGCGGCGACCACAGGCCGGCGATGGCCGCGATCGCCACGACGACCGCCCCCACCCCCCCCTGCCGTGACGGGTCGTCGCCCCCCTCCAGCGGGGTATCTGGTTGTCGCCGCCGGCCGTCTTTAGCGGAGCGACAAAGGGGCCACCTCAAAAATCGTGGGGCCGGCAGCGTGGGAACGCCATGAACGCACCAGAAACCCGACGCGGATGACCGGTATCGGACACCAAGTGCGTAGCAAGTCCCGGCTCCGACGGCACCATTATCCCCCGCCCGGCGCCGTTGACTGCATGGACGCCGCGCTGCTCCACGCCATGCTGCACGAGTTGAATCCCGTCGCACCGACGATCTACGGCGACGGGCTCCCGGCGGCGGCCGCGTAGCGTCCGCGCCGCCGCGCTGTCGGCCCGCTCACAAGTCAAGCGAACACTCGCCCAGCGGAGGCGTCCCCTCCGCCAGAACATACGCCAGCCGGAAGTCAACGTAATTCCAGCCGCCAACTGCCAACTCAAGCGCCCACGGTCCGGCCATGGGGTTTCGAATCGAATCGCTGGCAACCGCCTGCATTCCACCCAGCGGTCCGCTGGCCGGCGCGTCCAGTTCCCACGCAACCACTCCGTTGGGGTCGGTCAAGGTCACGCGGGCATCCGACCATTGGCCGGTCAGATTGGCGCCCGCAGTCAACCGATCGACATCCGCGTGCACGGCAATCGACACCCTTTCCATCACACGGGGTTCGGTTTCGTATGACGGCACGGCGGCTTCTCCGCCGGTGCCTGAGCCACTGCAACCCCAGGAAGGACTGAGCAAGACCGGGGTCGGGTCGAGACAACCGGCGAGCAGGACGATCAGCGCCACCGGCACCAGGATGCGCATGTAGGCTACCACGGAGGTCTCCGGCAAAGGGGTTTCGTCCTGGCGGCGTGTAGGATGCGGCTCGGCGCTGCGCGCCTACGCCTTATCCATCGTGCTGGCCTTGCGGCCAGCAGTCCAGACAATGCCTGACGGCGTCAGCCTTGTACCTAATCCTCCCCCCAAGCGCCTGCAAGCAGCCGCTCGGGGTCTCGCTCGCTACCGCTCGCTTGGAGGCTCAAGGATGCGGCTCGGCGCTGCGCGCCTACGCCTTATCCTTGATCCTCTTCATAGTAAACAAGCTCTCGCGCTCCATCTCTTCCAGACGGAACGCGATGAAGTTCTTGACTTCGTTGAGCTCGGGGAGCACCTTGAACTCAAGGGCGTTGACACGGCGCTTGGTCTTCTCGACCTCGTCCAACAGGCGCTTGATCGCGGTCTCGTACTCGGCGGCGACGATGATCTGCTCGACCAACTTCTCGAAGCCGTTGACGGCGTCGTCGATGGCCGGGCTGGACCCAATCGTTCCGTAGGCCCGCTGGTCCATGGCCTTGTGGACGGCCGTCGCCTCGATCTTGGGCACGCGCACGCCCATGATGTTGTGCTCCTTCAGTTGAATCTCAGGAGACTCGCCGGCGGCGAAGGCATAGGACCGCACCGACAGGGCGCCTTCGACGGCGGCGGCCACGGCAATGGCCTCCTTTGCGTCGCGGTACTGCTTGACCAGGTCGGCCCGGATGGTCTTGACCTTGGGCAAGATCTCGAAGATCTCGTACATCAGACCATCGCGCTTGCGCTTGAGCAGGTTGTAGCCGCTCTGGCTGAGCTTGATCTTGCGCTTGACGTTGATCAGCTCACTGCGGGTGGGCGTGACGTTTTGCGCCGCCATGGATGGGGCGGCCGACAGGGGTCTCCGTCATAAACATTGGGCCCAGGCCCCCCTGGCCCAACTGGGTCCCCGGCATGGATCAGGCGTCCAGCCGCAAGCCCGAAAAGAAAAGCCTTTCTGTTTTGTTTCTTTCATGTAATTTCGTCTTAGGTCGACGCTTGTGCAACCCGGGGATCGACAATCGTTATGAACACTGCAGATGTACCAGGTGATTGCTTATGCACGTCTACGAGTGGGAGACGAGCGAAACGCTCGATGACTCCGACTTTCCGCTGAAGGGCCTGCAAATGAAGATCAACGTGAGCCTCGATTTCGGTTCTGTTGAGGTCCCCTATCGGGCCTCCCGGAAAATCGCGGCCCGCGTGATCCGGGAATGGCTGGCTGATGCCCAGCCAGAGGATTTGCACGCCGTGGCAGCCCCGCAGGCCGAACAGGAACGCGACGAGCCCAAGGAAAAGCGGCCGGGCGCCTGGGACAAACCGGACGGAGTCGACATGCGGGTCATCCGCAGCGCCCACCGAATGATCCAGGAGGTCAGCAAGCGGGGTCAGAACGGCCGCGCGGTGCTGGCGTCTGAACTGGTAGGTCTGCCGGGCCTTAGTGCCCCGACCGTGGGTCGGCTTCTGCGCGAAACCGAGCCGATCAATGATTATCTCAAGCAGTTCATCCTGGTGACTCCTGCCGGCCGGACGAAGGCCATTGACCTGTCGCCCTCCGGCCGTGTGCTGGCGTCGAAGATTCGCGCCGGCGTGGTGCCGAGCTAGGCAGGCTGGCTCCGGGGCGCCGACGGTTCGCCTTGCGGCGGCGGATTGGCGTGGGCGTGGCGCGCGTTCGCGGGTCGCTGACGGCCCTGGATCAGGTTGTGCCATGCTGTTACAGGGCTTGGAGGGCGCTGCGGGCGCCCGGCGGATGTTCGCCGGGGCCCGCGGGGTCGCCCATGGCGGGCCAGTCCACCTGGCGGTCCATGCGGGGCAGGCGCCCGCGACCAGAGGCCGGCGGCCGGCCGGATGGAGGTGGGGATTCCCGATTCAGGGAGCCTGGCCACGTATCCTTTTTCTCGAAAAGGATTTATGAATGGGTGTGGGGGTGGCCCGGCTACCAGGCAAGCCATGCCTGGTGCTGGTTGGAATTTATAATGAAGCCTCTCCACTTCGGCTTGGGCGCTGTCGCCCTGGCCATCGCGCTAGTTACCGGAACGTCGGTTCTTACCTCCATCGGCGCCCAAAGCAGCGGCGCCACGGCTGCCGGACTCGCATTCAGCCTGCATGACTCGGGCGTACACGGAAGCGAGTTGAACGTCGGCGTCCAGAGCGACGGCGACATCTTCGTCGGCGGCTGGGACCGCATCGCCCGCTCAGGCAACGCTGGAGCCACCTGGACGCAGCATGCTTACGCCATCGCAGGTGCGGCGGCGGTTGCTGCGGACCGCGTGCTCATCGTGGACAAGGACACCGACCGCGTGTACGTCAACGACACGGATCTGGTGTGCACGGTCCTAGGCTGGAGCGATGACGATGCCTCCACCTGGAACCAGAATGTCGTCGCCTGCGGCGGCGGCGCCACGGACCACCAGAAGATCGCCGTCGGCAAGCGCACCACGCTGGTGGACCCCACCGGCACCCTGTACGAGAACATCGTGTACGTGTGCGCCAACGGCCTCACCCACACGCCCTGCGCCGCCAGCATCGACGGCGGCCGCACGTTCGGTCCCGGCTTTGTCAGCATGCAGTTTGATTCCCAGTCGCGCGATGTCGTGACGACGTGCGCCTTCCAGGGTGTCCCCGTCGCCAGCAGCACGGGCGTCCTGTACCAGCCGCGCACCCAGTGCGGCGCCGCCCTGTGGTGGAGCGCCGACAACGGCATGACGTGGACGCACAGCGATCTGCCCATCTCCGCCAGCTCCGACGCCCCCGACGTGGCCACGACGCCCGACGGCGCCGTCTACTTCACCTACACGGGCAGCGACTGGCGCCCCTACGTCATCCGCAGCGGTGACGGCGGCGTGACCTGGGATGCCCCCGTGGCGCTGGCCCCGAGCCTGCGCTCCAGCCTGTTCCCGGTGGTCACCGCTGGCGACGACGGCCGCGTCACCCTCGCCTTCTACGGCACCGAGGACGCCCCGGCTGGCTGGAACGGCAACCCCGGCGCGGCGCCTTCGTCGGTCCGCTGGCACCTGTACGCGGCCACCCTGACCGGCGCCGGAACCGGCTCGATGGTCAAGGAGGTCGCCCAGGTGACGCCCGCGTCCGATCCCCTCCAGATCGGCTGCCTGAGCAAGCTGGGCGGTTGCCTCGGCAACATCGCGGACTACATTGACATTGACTACATGCCCGACGGCCGCGCTGTCATCGTCTACGTGGATGGCTGCCCGCCCGGCTGCACCACAGCGGGTCAGTCCACGGCCGACGACGCCATGGTCGCCGTCCAGACCGCTGGCGAGTTGCTGTTCAACTGAGACGTACCCGCGCCCCCTGCCTCCTGTTGCAGGGCGGCATCTCTGCCCTTTCCTCCATTCTCGCCGCCGCATACGGCCGGCGTCTGTTTTGTCCAATGGTCGTCAAATCAATTGCTTGGCACGTTCGTGGAGTTGTTGCCGCAGCTTGCTCACCTCGACCTTGAGTTGATCGACCTCATGGGCCAGGCGCAAGTCGTGCACCACGATGACGGTCCCGGTCCTGTTGCCCACGCCGTCGACGGTGGCAGCAATGGACGCACTGATGGGCAGGGGCGGCCCGCTGCGCGGTTGCAGTGTGGTGGTGGGTGGCAGTCCACGTGGCTCGTTCGGCGCTGGCGGTCCGATGGCGGCTGCCAGGGCCTGTCGGTCAGTCTCGTTTAGCCCCACCAGGATGTCCTCCCATGGCTTTCCACTGGCCTGGTCGGGCGTCACGCCGAGCAATGTGGCTCCGCGTGGGTTCAGGTAGTTGACGTTGCCCGTGGCATCCAGGCCTAGCACGCCGTCGCCCATGCACCGCAGGAGCGTCGAGAGCCATGTGTTGAGTCGCGTGACTTCGGCTTCCACGCGGTGGCGGTAGAGACCGATCTGGATGGCGGTATGGATTTCGCGGTCGTCGAAGGGCTTGACGATGTAGCCATAGGGCTCCGTGATCTTGGCCCGGTCCAGCGTCTGGGCGTCTGTGTAGGCGGTGAGGAAGATGACTGGTATGGTGTGTCGCAGCCGAATCCGGTCGGCTGCCTCCACTCCGTCGATGCCGTCGCCAAGATGGATGTCCATCATGACCAGATCGGGCCGTAGCCGGTCCACTGCCTCGATGGCTGCTTCGCCGGTTCCGACGGTGGCCACCACGTCATATCCAAGTTGCTCCAGGGTTGCTTCAATGTCCTGCGCGACGATGCGCTCATCCTCAACGACCAGGATGCGAGCCACCTAGGCCTCCACTCCTTTGGCGAGCCCCGGTCCTGGCACCGGCACCCGCGCGCAGGCGCCCGGGCGGGCAGACAACGCCGGGTGGGACTTTCCCGTGAGGGTCGACCGGCAGCAGGGCACGCTAGGAATTTGGCCGCAGGAACTACTTAATGGGCGTAGGGGGCGGGCGCTGGCCCCGGGCGGGCCGTTTCGGGATCGGGGAAGAACGCCGTTTGTGGGACTCTGGCCGTGACCTGCGATGCGACGGGAACAGCGGCTAGCTATGCGGCCGGACAGGCGGGCGGCCGGGCAGGCAAGGTGGACGGGTTGCCTCAGGGGGATGCTGTGGGCTCGTCGGGATGCCCCGTCCCCGAGGTGACACGGCACTCCCCGACCGCGGCGACGTAGTCAAGGCCCAGCAGCAGGACCCGGATGTCGGCGCACGTGTCGGCGTCTAGGCCCCGAATCTGGTACTGCATGGGGAAGCTTTCCATGATTTGAGCCGACGCGCCGTGGGGTGCCAGGCGAGCCTGGAAATCATCCAGGTCGGCCTGGGTGGTGCTGCGCTCGAACACCCCGGAGATGACGTAATTGGGCCCCGGATCGTCGCCGCAGCCGGCCAGCAGCATCGCCAGCAAGGGGAGGATCAGGAGGCGCGGGGCGTTCGATGCGTCCATAGGTGGACATGGGGCGGGTTGTGCCATAGGGCCTGCGGCTTCGTTGGGTGCCGGGCCAACGTCCGAGCCCGCCAGGACACAGGGGCCGGTTGGTGGGGCCCGTACGTTTTCTCGCATCGGATCCAAAAAAAGCTGAGGAACAGCAGAAAAAGGAA
>JBFIJP010000251.1:0-6313 GCA_041600695.1 Thermoplasmatota archaeon
GAACCCACCAGAAGTACCCCTTCGTGTTCCTCCACCCCGCGCTCCTTCAAACGTCAGTCGTTCACGG
This sequence comes from Thermoplasmatota archaeon, assembly GCA_041600695.1. GTDB lineage: Archaea > Thermoplasmatota > E2 > JACPAO01 > JAHFTW01 > JBFJVP01. Next base: position 68 of record JBFIJP010000251.1, read on the forward strand.
TGAGGCTGCTCCCTTCCGGGCCTGACCCGATTCCCGCGTCGAAGGGTTTCGCCTTTCCTTCCGGAAAGGATCCACCCACCGCCAACCTCGAAGGACGAGGTTTCATTGTAGAGACGAAGGCTCCTTAGCGAATCCCGCTACGACGACAGGGTTTCGGCCGCGCTATAGACTACGCGTACGGGGATGCCTAACCCCCACCTAGTCCCCGCCTTTCGCCGGGTCGGCAGCGCACTGCTGCCGCGGGGCCGCCTACTTGGGGGTCCCTCTTAAGCGTAAGGGGGACGCGCGCGGGCTGCCAGATGGGCCGACACGCGCTCTGGGGGGCCGGGGGGTGCCGCGGCGGTGACCCAAAATGATTTAGGGTGTCAGCGCGTTTATTATTTGTTGGGGTGGCCCAACGGTTGGTTGGATTGATGGAATGGAAACGCATAGCGCCGCTGCTGGTGGCATTCGCATTGCTTACACCTGCCTTTGCGTCAACGGCGAACGCCGAAGACGTACAGAAGGAAACGCCCCGGCACGGGGACTTCCGCGACGTATACCCTGAGGTGGACACGGTGGAGGAGTTCGAAGCGCTCTTTGAGGCGCCCACGGACATGGGCCCCGCTGAGGCGGAGGCCCTGCTGTATGTCCTGATGACGGGTGGGGAGGTCGAACAAACGGCCGGCTTCGATCTGATGCGCTTCCTGCGCGGCGCCGCCGACACGGACAACGGGCATGAGGCCGGGCTTGCGGCGCGCGTGATGTCGGGTGCCTTGCTGGGCTTGATCACGAACACGATGAACGAGATGCATGACCAGCCTCTGGTCAGCATCCCGATGAGCAACGACTACTGGGGATCGGACACGTTTGACGAGTTGACCGTCCCGCTGACGCTGGCGTACATCGCAGCCACGGCGGCGGCCCCGGACGCCGTCGGCATCTCGATCAACGGTGTTGACGTGTACGTGCGCGCCGGCGTGATTGACTGCAACGAGGGCGTCTTCTGCGCCATCGCCGTGCTGGATGACTTGCTTACCCTGAGCCTCAACTGGCACAAGACCACCGACACGCTGTCGTTGCAGCTCCCGCTGGCCGTGAAGCTGGCGGTTCACTGCATCTACGTTTTCGGCATCTGTTTTCCCCTCGACATCCGGATCAGCTTCCCCAAGGCCGTGATCGCGGGCGAGGGCGACTACGTGTACGGTTTCCCCGCGATGAACGGCGAACTCGCCACCCGGGTCGCCAACAACGACCTCCTGCAACTCGTCTATGATGCCCTTGGTTCAGTCAACAACCTCAAGGGTCAGCACTGGACGGCGGCTGAACCAACCCGCAACACGCCCGCCCACGGCTCTGTCCCTGGCGGCCTGCCCGGCGTTGGCGACCTCCACGCGGCAGCGCCCCAGCCCACCTACTATGGCGTCCAGATGGATTCCCTCGTGACCGGAGCTGCAGGCACCGCCGGCCCGCCGCCGGCTGCCCCTGCCACCGATCCGATGGTGGACGAGCGCGCAGATGTGAAGGTCCGCTCCCGTGGCGACTCCGGCTGGGCGCCCCTGGACCGGGTTGGCGTGACGGCCGCTTACGACACCGCCGGCATCAAGGCCTGGGAACTGAACCTGGCTTTCATGCGCTGGCAAAACGTGGGCATTGGTGACGTCGGCAACGGCGGCCCGCCCGGTGCCATCTATTACGATGCGCCCACGGGGTACATCTTCGGGGGCTCCGGCAACGTCCACACGTGGGACTTTGACATGAACGACCCGGCCACCAGCTAGGTCGGCCTCCATCCTTCCCCTTCATCCTCTGTTTTCGTGACGTTCCTGTCCAGATGCCGGCAGTCGCACGGGAGCCTCGGCGGCGTCTCACTGGAGTCTCGCGTGAGTCTCAGGTATCCGCACCACAGCCCGGCCGCCGGGGGCCAGCGCACGGCTGGAACGCGCAGGCGCCGGGCCGTTGGGCACCGCACGCTGATAAGTGGCCGCCCACGAAGTCCGCCGCGGCGGGGCCGTCCAGTGAACCGTTGTCCGTGATGAACTGCCACAGGTACTCCTTGAACTGTGACTCCGGGGTGGCAACCGCTTTCGAGTGACCCCCCAGCATGGAGCCAAGCATGGTGGTTCCACTGCGCGAGCAGGCGCCGATGAAAATGGGGCCCGAGGGAGTTTTGCCGCTCATGGCTGGCGTCTCCAGCGCCCCAAGGAACTTATACGCGGTAGTTTGCGTGGAGGCTTGGGGATGGTCGCCGAGGCAGGCCGCTGGCGCGTCTTCCCTGGAATCCAGCCATGTATGCTGAGCACCGTATCGCCGCCATCGTGCCGGCCTACAATGAGGAGAAACTCATCCGGCGCACCCTGTCGGGAATGCCCGATTACATTGATTGCATTTATGTTATCAATGACTGCTCCACCGACGCCACGGCCGAGCGCGTCCAACAGCACATCCGGGAAACCGGCGACCAGCGCATCGTCCTGATCCAGCACGAAGTCAACTCCGGCGTCGGGCAGGCCCTCAAGACAGGTTACAGCCGAGGCATCGCCGACGGCATGGACATCATGGCGGTCCTAGCCGGCGACAACCAGATGGATCCGGTACACCTGCCGAAGCTCCTGGACCCGATCGTCAATGGCCGGGCGGACTACACCAAGGGCAACCGCCTGTACGCCCGCGACGCCTTCGCCACCATGAGCCGGTTTCGCGCCTTCGGCAACGGCCTGCTTACCCTGCTGACCAAGGTCAGCAGCGGCTGCTGGCACATCACCGATCCGCAAAACGGCTACACGGCCGTGTCAAGGGAGGCCCTGGAAACCGTCGGCGTGGACTCCATCTTTCACTGGTATGGCTACTGCAACGACATGCTGGCCAAGTTCAACGCCTTCGACGTGCGGGTCATGGACGTGAAGATTCCCGCCGTCTACGGTGAGGAAAAATCCAGCATCAAGATCATTCCCTACATGTTCCGCCTGAGCGGGTTGTTGCGGAGAAATTTCTTCTGGCGCATGAGGGTCAAGTACATCGCGAGGGATTTCCATCCCCTGGTTTTCTTCTACCTTTTCGGGGCCTTGTTCACACTCATGAGTCTTGTCGGCGGCCTCTACGGTTTCTATTTCAAGTTCGTCGTTGGGGGTCAGTTGTTCCCTCTCCTCTCCATGTCCACCATTGTGTTCGGTTTGGGAATGCAGTTCCTGTTCTTTGCCATGTATTTTGACATGGCGGAAGCCAAACGACTCAACGAGGTCCGCTGATGGATTTCACCCTGGAAAAGTACAGCCAACTGCTGGACGCCCTGGGAGGGTACGAAATCCTGCGCGTGCGGGACTACCTGGAACGCAAGCCCGCGGCGGGGTACGCGGTCTTGCGCCACGATGTGGATCGGCTGCCCGGCAACTCCCTGGCCATGGCGCTACTGGAAGCCGACCACGGGGTTGCCAGCAGCTACTACTTCCGGTACCCGCACACCTTCAGCCCGGAAATGGCCGCACAACTTGAGGAGATGGGCCACGAGGTTGGATACCACTACGAGGTGCTCTCGAAGACCCGGGGCGACATCGCAGCCGGCGTGGAGCTTTTTGGCCGCGAACTGGAGGAACTGCGCCGCCACGCGGAGATCGTGACGGTGTGCATGCATGGCAGCCCGCTATCCTCCCATGACCCGCGGGGCATCTGGGCCCAGGCGAAGTGGGAGGACTACGGCCTGCTGGGCGAGGCCTTCCTCAGTCTGGACCCCATCGAATACTTCTCCGACACGGGCCGCTCCTGGGGCGCCAAGAACAAGCTGCGCGACTTGACAGCGGGCAGCGACCACAGCGTCAACACCACGGACGAACTGATGGCCGTGCTGCGGTCCGGCCAGAAGCCCGCCGTGCACCTCCTGGTCCATCCCGAGCGCTGGAGCCCCAACGCGGCCCGCTGGGTCCAGGCGGCCACCCGAGACGTGGTCTTCAATGCCGGCAAGCGCGTGCTTCGGACCGTTCGCAAGGGGTCCTACGGTGCCTGATCGGTTCGTCTTCATTGTGTCGACTGGCCGCGCGGGAACCAAGGCCCTCACGGGCTTCCTGAACCGCCGGTTTCCTGAGGTCCACTGCGAGCACCAACCGCCGGGGTCGCGCCCCATCCACATCCTCTCCAACCGGGCCGCGCAGGGCCGCTACCCGATGCAAAAGCTGCAAAAGCGCGTGCTCGCGGACAAGCTGGACGCCATCAAGGCCTCACCCGGCCAGGTGTACGTCGAGACCAATTCCATGAGTTGGCTGGCGGCCAGGACCCTTGCTGAGGAACTGGACAACACCACGATCATTCAGGTCGTCCGGGACCCCCGCACGTTTGTGCCCTCCATGCTCGACTGGAAGCGGACCCGCTGGAAGAGCTGGGTCGGCCACAACTTCATCCCGTACTGGCAACCCACCGGCCGGGTCGACCCCGATGTCGGCGGACGCCGCTGGCGACGCTGGGATGAATACGAACGCATGGCGTGGGTCTGGGCGTTCAAGAATCAGGTCATGCTCGACACGTACGCCGACCAACCCGGGTTCCGGGCTTTCCGCTTCGAAGACCTCGTGCAGGGCTCCTCGCCGGCGCTGCCCGACTTCCTGGCTGCCCTCGGCCTACCGTTCGAGGAACGCCTGCGCGCCGACTTCGAGCGCCCCGAGAACGCCAGCCGCCAGCACGTCGCCGCGTGGTCCGACTGGCCGCCGCGCCGGTGCCAGACCGTGCAGGCGGTGTGCGGGCCGCTGATGGAGCGCTTCAACTACGGCGACGAAGTCGAGTGGCAGGCTCGCCTGGAGGCTGCATGAAAGTCCAGTTTGATCTCTCCCACCCCGCCCATGTCCACCTGTACCGGAACCTCATCCAGCAACTGACGGCCGGAGGCCACGAGGTGCTGGTGACGGCGAGGGACAAGGAAGTGACGACGCAACTGCTCGACGCCCATGGGATCGCCTACGAGGCCGTCGGTGCCATGCAGGGCGAAGAGAGCATGGCCAAGGCGTGGATTGGCCGAGAACGCCGCATCATCCAGTTGGCGCGCAAGTTCCGGCCCGATCTCCTCATTGGCACTCTCAACCCCGCCGTCGCCCACGCCGCGGCCATCGTGCGCCGGCCGGCCATTATCTTCACGGACTTCGAGCCAGCGGCCATTCGCTATCCGATCGCGTACTGGATCACCCGCCCCTTCCGACCGACCTTCTTGCTGCCTACCGCGGTGCGGCACAACTACGGCCGCCGCAGCGTCAAGCTGCCCACCTTCAAGGAACTCGCTTACCTCCACCCCAACACCTTCACGCCGGACGCTGGCGTGCGCCAGGAGCTGGGCGTGGGCGCGGAGCCGTATGCCGTCCTTCGCTTCGTGGCCTGGAAGGCGCACCACGACGTAGGAGCCCAGGGGCTCGACGCGGGGCGAAAGGCAGAGTTGGCCGCCGAGATCGCCAAACGCATGCGCGTGTTCGTCAGCACGGAAGGGCCCCTCCCGCCGGAATTGGAACAGTACCGCATCCCCACGCCCCCCGAGCGGATGCACCACGTTCTGGCCGAAGCCAGCCTGCTGGTTTGCGACTCACAGACAATGGCCACCGAGGCAGCCATCCTGGGCACCCCCGTCGTGCGGTCCAACTCCTTCGTGGGCGACACCGACATGGGCAACTTCCACGAACTGGAGAACCGCTACGGCCTGCTCCACAATCTGGCGGACCCGGAGGCGGCGCGGGCCAAGGCCCTGGAACTGGCGGATGACCCCGGCGCCAAGGCCGAATGGCTGCGTCGTCGCGAGCAGCTGCTGGCCGACAAGATCGACCTGACCGCGTTCCTGGCCTGGTTCGTCGAGGGCTTCCCGGGCACGTTCAAGCGGGCCTACGGCGACGCCGACCTGGAGGCCTTCCGGTGAAGATCGTTACCGTTGTCGGGGCGCGTCCCCAGTTTGTCAAGATGGCGTTCGTGAGCCGCGCCTGGCCCCCCGGCGTGGAGGAAGTGGTGGTCCACACGGGTCAGCATTACGACCACAACATGTCGGACGTCTTCTTCGAGGAGTTGGGAATCCCCGAGCCGGCCCACCACCTGGGGGTCGGCAGCGGCAGCCACGGCGCCCAGACCGGCCAGATGCTGGCGGGCATCGAGGCGATTCTACTAGGTGAGAAGCCGGACGCCTTGCTGGTCTACGGTGACACCAATTCCACCCTGGCCGGCGCCCTGGCTGCGGCCAAACTCCACATCCCCGTCGTTCACGTCGAAGCAGGCCTACGGAGCTTCGATCGCCGCATGCCGGAGGAACTC
>JBFIJP010000252.1:0-6310 GCA_041600695.1 Thermoplasmatota archaeon
CGGTTGTGGCGGTTGGGGGACTTGCCCTCGAACGGCGCCGGGCTGGGGCCCTTCACTTGTTCACGGTACACAACGATGGGGTTGCTGCAGATGATCTCCAGGTTGTAGTCCCGCTCGATGCGGTGCTGGATGATTTCCAGGTGGAGTTCGCCCATGCCGCTCATCAAGTGCTCGCCCGTCTCCTGGTTGATGGTGACGACCAGGCTGGGATCGCCCTTGCTGACCGAGCGAAGGGTGTCGACCATCTTGGGCAGGTCCTTCATGTGCTTGGCTTCCACGGCGACGGTCACGACCGGGTCGGACACGTGGATGATGCGCTCGAAGGGGTCCATCTCCGGGTCGCCGGTGAGCGTCATGCCAGCCATGGCGTCGCGCAAGCCGGTAACGGCCGCGATGTTGCCTGCGCTGATCTTTTCGACGGCCACACGGTCGGCGCCGACCATCATGCCCACCTGTTGGATGCGGTTCTTGGTCTTGGTGCCGGCGATGTGCATTTCGTCGCCGCGCTGGAGGGTGCCACTGAACAGGCGTCCCACGGCGATTTCACCGGCGTGGGGGTCCATCATGATCTTGGTGACCATGAAGGTGGCGGGCGCCTTTTCGTCGGCGTCGCGCATGGCCTTGCCCATCTTGGAGTCCTGGTCGCCGTGCCAGATGTGGCGGATACGGTAGTCCTGGGCTGTGGCGGGGGACGGCAGCGAGCGAACCACGGTGTCGAGCACGACATCGGCGATGGGTGCTTCCTTGGCGAGGGTCTTCTCGTCGCCAGCGTTGCACAGTTCGAAGATGCGCTTGAAGTTCATTCCGGACTGCTGCATGTAAGGCACGCTCATGCCCCAGTTGTGGTAGGCACTGCCGAACATGACGGTGCCGTCCTCAATGCGCACGCCCCACTTGCCCTTGAACTCGGGGGGCAGGTTGGCGTTGATGAGCTGGTTGACCTTGTTGATGTGCTTCACGAAGCGCTGCTGCATCTCCTCGGGCGTGACCTTTAACTCGTTGATGAGGCGGTCGACCTTGTTGATGAACAGCGTTGGGCGGACCTTCTCGCGCAGGGCCTGGCGCACCACGGTTTCCGTCTGGGGCATGGGCCCCTCGACGGCGCACACCAGGATGATGCAGCCGTCGACGGCGCGCATGGCGCGCGTCACGTCGCCACCGAAGTCAACGTGACCCGGGGTGTCGATGAGGTTGATGAGGTAGTCGTTGCCCCTGAAGGTGTGAACCATCGAGGCGGACGCCGAGTTGATCGTGATACCGCGGGCCTGTTCTTCTTCGTCGAAGTCGAGGGCGCGCTGGTCGCCAGCAAGATCGGCCGACATCATGCCGGCACCAGCTAGCAGGTTGTCGCTGAAGGTGGTCTTGCCGTGGTCGATGTGGGCGGCGATGGCGATGTTGCGGATGCCGTCGAGATTGTGCATGATCTCGGTGGCTTTCTTGATATTGTCTTCCTTGCGTCCCATGGGGTCACCAACGGCGTGTTGCAAAGCCCCTTCCAGGAAGACACGGGGTGTCCGGCCCTGGCTGCGGCTGCGGTTGGAGCGGGGATTCCGACTGTGATAAAAGGGTATGGGGCCGGAGCCCCGGGGGGCGCGGCCGCTGGCAGGGGGGGTGCGGCGGCATTACGGCCATCCTGCGTCGGTGCCGGTGGGCCTCAGCAGTCGGTGTCGTTGTAGGCTGCTGATTGGTCCATGTCACTGTTGTTGGCCAATGGATCGAGGAGCCAGGCGATGTAGTACTCGGCGAACGTGGTCTGCATGGGGCCATCGAGGACGCCATAGATGGTCGAGAAGGGCACCGTTACGAGTTCGTCGTTGAGGCCGTGGTCGTCGCGGTCATCCAGCAGGTCCCAGAGGGTGGCGGCGACCATGGTTTCGTAGATGCGTCCCTGGCAATCGCCCACCTCGCCCACGATCCCGCTTGGATACTCGAGGTTGTAGGTGTAGCCGTAGTTGCTAACGTAAACGGAGCTGCCTCGGGCGGCGATGGAGAAGAAATCCGCCCATCCCTCTGACCAGGCGCACTCGACAGTGTTGGGTGATTCGAAGCTGTGGCCGTTTCCGCAGTTGGCGGGCGGCATTTCTGCGTACGCGGTGTGCATCACGTAGTGCCCGTATTCGTGCAAGTGGACGTTGGGGTAGAAGCGGCTCTCGGTGCCGATCCGGATGTAGCTGTTGGCGAGTGTGGCGCCGGGCTGGTAGGCGCTTCCGCTGGAAGGATAAACGACATCGATGGGCAGGGCGAGTTCGTCGCCGGCGGTCCACAGGTAGTTGCGGCCCGAGCCGAGGGAGCTCAGGATCCAGACGGCCCCGCGCTCGTCGTTGTTGCTGCCGGCGTTCCAGGTGCCCATCTGGCAGGTTCCATCGGTGGGGCAACCGCCGGGGGCCCGCACGTCGCTGTCCAGGGGTTCGCGGGGTGACAGGGCGTTAGGTGCGTCGATGATGCGTCCGGCATCGCCGTCGAAGAGGAGTCGGATGTAGGGGCGCGCGGCGCCGCCCATGTTGCCGATTGGGATGGCATAGCTTCCGTCGAGCCGTGTGTTGCCGCTTCCCAGGAGGGTGCCGGTGCCTTCGTCGTAAAATTCCAGGGGGCATACGGCGCAGGCGAGGGAGGATCCCCCGCCCGTGGCCCGTACATTTCCCGTGGCCATTGTTGATGTAGGGTCGTCGGGTGGGTAGAACGTGAAGGCGTTGCTGGCGGGGGCGGACCCCAACAGCAGGAGCATCGCAACGGTGAGGGGCACGCTGGGTTGCATACCGTCTGGATGTTCCGGTTTGATTTTAATGGTCTTCGTCGCGGCGCCGCGTGGTTGCGCCAGGGCCCGCGACACTCCGCAAATCCAGGCCCACAGCCGGCTGCAAAAGGTCTAAAACACGGCCATACAATGCATTAGCATGTTGCGCCTCATGCCAACACTGACCCTTTGCCTCCTCCTCATCGGGCAGTCCCAAGCCAGCATCCTGGACGCTGACACGCCGGGCATCGATGCGGTTGAAGCCTCGGCCACCGCCTCGGCCGAATCCTTCGCACCAAGCCCCAGCGAAAGTCACACACGGGCAACAGCAACCGTCGACCCTGCTGCTGAAGCGCCAGAAAACACCGCGCCTGCCGCCCAGGCTGCCCCGGAAGGGCCAGCAGCGCCACGCACTTCGGCACCCATGACCGCCGAGTCTAGCGTCGTGACGTACGGCGCCACCGCCACGCTGGCGGCCACCGGAGACGTCCCCGCACGTGCACCCCTGGTGGCAGCCGCCGCCGCGCACGTCAACACCGACCAGGCCGTCGAGGAAATGCTGGGCGCAGCCCCACCGATTGAAATCGCAAACCCAACCGACGTGATCCCCGGCACCGCCAAGTGGCTCCTCGATGTCCTGTTTTGCGACGAAAACGAGGGTGAGGAGTGCCTCGACCTGGTCAAGATGATGATGGACGCGGCCGGCGGCGCGGCGTGTCTTCTACTGGAGAACACCGCGACCGTCACCTCCACGGCCATCAGTTCCCTTGAATCAATCACAGGCATCACTCCGGGCCCTGACCCGCAGACCCTGGACGATGGGTGCCGCGGCCCACCCGTGAAATCTCAAGCCAATCCCAAGGACACAAGCAACCAGGTCGACCAACCTGCCGAAACCCCAGAAACCACAGGCCCATGGGGCTCCGCGAGCGGCGAAGCCACCGGCTACGGCACCTCGTCAACCGTTACCCCGCCCACTTCAGCCGCGGGAACCCTGTGGCTCGTCGCCGCCCTAGCCGCCTTGGCACTCGCCCTTGTCGCCGGCAGCGTTGTCGTGGCACGTCGGCGGTAGCCGCCGCGGACCCACCGTGCATTCAGCCCATTTTTTCCCGTTCGACCATGTTCCTTTAATATCGCCGTGGCGCGTTTCCGTGCGATGGACCGAACCATCCTTGCCGTGATGCTTGTTGGTGCCCTCCTTGCGGGGACATCAAACGCCGTCGCTGTTGGTGACGTTGGCGCCGTTGGCGCCGTCGTGCCGCTAGAGTTGGCACTGCCCCTTGACGAAGTCGAATCCGCCTTGCCCCTGGAGGCAATCGACGAGGTTGCCTCCGAAGCCCTGGCGCCAGTCACACAGGTGGTGGAAGATATCCTTGAGTGCCGAACCGCCGTGCGCATGGAAATCGACTGGTGGGGTGGCAACGTGCGCGACACCAAGTACGACCAGCGAAGCGTCGCCCTCCCCCTCGCCGTCCCCACGGGCACCCGAACGGTGGAGGTGCCGATTTATGACACCGTGACCCAAGTCATCTGGGAGCCCACCGGAGCCGTCCGGCGCGTCGCTCAGCTGCCCCTGCTCGGCGGCCTCCTGGAGCAGGTCTTCGAGCCGGTGCTCGAGCCCGTCACCAAGACCACCATCACCCTGGTTGACACGCGCGAGATCGTGCAGCAGGTGTTCAGTCGAGCCGATTTCGCCGTGGATGTCGACTGGCAGGTGGTGCGGATCGACTGGACGGCGCACCACGATACCGTCTACCTGACGCTCCCCGCGGGTGCCGCCGCCATCGCGGCCGGCGACGGGGCACTGGTCCGGGTGTGCAACCCCGACACGCAAATCCTGGGAACCCTCCCCGCGCCCGACACGTCTGGCTACGACACATGGTCCCCGTGGCCCCGCCCCGCCACCGGCTGGTACACGGACATCCTCCACCTGGAAGTCCGCCTGGCCGGTGCCGACGACTACCAGCGCGCGGACTTCGGGTGGGGCCTCCATGCGCCCCCCGGCGTCGTCGTTCGAGCGGCCGGCGACTCGATGCGAAACACCCCGGTGGGCAGCGAAGACATCGACCGCCAGGAGCGCGAACGCCCCGCCAGCCTTGCCGACGCTGGCACCGAGGAGCCCCCCGCCATCCAATCCGTCGGCACAACGGTCAACGTGTCCGCCGGCACGGGGATGGTCCTGGGCACGCTCGCCGCCGCAGCCTTGGCGCTGATCGGAGCGGCCGGCCGGTACGGCTGGCTCCGCATCCGTTAGGCACCGCGCTCACACTCCCCCTCCTCCACTACTCGTCCCAGTAGGCCAGATGCAGGTCGAAACCCTGCTCGTAGACGGGTGTGTTCCCCACTGGCTCAACCCGGAACCTGAACTCGCCCATCGCTTCATCCGACACATCCCAGGCGATCAACACGGGCGAAGCCCCGGCTGCCTCGTACGCCACCGCCCAGGAGCCGCCATCGTAGCGTTCGATGACCAGACGCAACTGGTCCGCGCCGCCGTAGGGCGAGGCAGTCCACTCCAGCGCGCCGTCCACGAAACGCGCCCTGGCAGGCACATCCAGCGAATCGCTGTTGGAACTGAAGAAATCGAATCCGGCCATGCCTGTGTAGGACCCGTGGAATTCGTGGAACCCTACCTGCTGCGGGGCGTCGTTGCCAAAAAGTCCGTTCCCGCTCTCATTGTCCACGGCGGCCCAAATCACAGTTCCCAGGAGGACGACGACCGCGGCGACCACCACCGCCACCACACCGCTGGGCCTGCCTGGCTCTGACGTGCCTTGCTGTTGTTGCGCGGTCAAGGGCACAGCGTCGTCGCCGGACACGACGTGAACCACGGACTGTTGCTGAACCTTGTCACGGCGGGCCTGGCCGCCCACGACAAACGCGATGCCGACCACGGCCACGATGAGGCCCGCCAACATGCCAACGCCGCCCGCGACGATCAGCGCCTCATTCATCTCGGATTCGTCCTGGGATCCAAACAAGCCCTTCTCCTGGTTTTCGTCCTCCTCGGCCAATCCGTAGAACAGCGCTACGATCCCGGCCACCAGGAGAACCACCCCGATCATGATCAGGACACCGCCACTGAATCTTGCCACGCCACCTGCCATTGAGAATCCTCGTAACAGTCTGACATGCGGCCTTGTTTTAGACGCTTCGCTGAAATCGACGAAGGCTGCAATGTCTGGGCGCCGACGCATGCCGGCAACGGGTTTTGAAAACAGGAAGAGAAGGAAGGAAGAAGAAGACCGGCCCTGCCGGCCGAAGCTTCGCCCCGCCGCGCAAGCGCGCCAGCCGTCGCGGCGACCAAACGCTTCGCGGTTGCTCGCCTAGCGAGCTGACTTGGCAACGCGGTGGCCGGCAGCCGCGGGGCGGCTGCCGGCTCGCGGGTTGTGGAGGCGGACCGCTTTGTCCTACTGCCGCGCGAGCGCGGCAGCCGTCGCGCCGCCGGAACCCTGCGGGCTCCGACGCCTAGCGGGCCGACTTGGCAACGCGGTGGCCGGCAGCCGCGGGGCGGCTGCCGGCTCGCGGGTTGTGGAGGCGGACCGCTTTGTCCTACTGCCGCGCGAGCGCGGCAGC
>JBFIJP010000253.1:0-6306 GCA_041600695.1 Thermoplasmatota archaeon
GACCGTTACCGCGTCGAACGGCCCCTCGGCGAGGGCGCCCACGGCGTGGCCTATCTGGCCCTTGACGAACGCCTCGACCGGCATGTGGTGGTGAAGGTGGTGGCGTCGGCGGCCTTCAGTGGGCGTGGCGCGAAGCTACTCCTGCGCGAAGCGCGCATTGCTGGTGGTTTGCAGCATTCCAACATCATTGCCGTGCACGATGTGCAAGAGGGACCGCGGGAGTCGTTTCTTGTCATGGAGTTCGCCGACGCCGGAAACCTGCACGGGCTCCTGCGCCGCCGGGGCACCCTCTCCCTCAGCGAGGCAACAGCCGTCCTGGATCAGGTTCTGCTGGGCTTGACCGCGGCCCACGAGATGGGCATCGTGCACCGCGACGTCAAGCCGGAGAACATCTTGCTCACCAAGGCGGGGACGGTCAAGCTGGCCGATTTTGGTGTGGCGCGCAACCTGGACCCGGACGCGACAGGGATGGACGCCGGCATGCTGGGGACTCTCCTGTTCATGAGTCCCGAGCAGGTCCGGGGCGGCGACGTTGACGCGCGCGCAGACCTGTATGCGGCCGCGGTGGTGTTCCAGTTGGCGCTCACGGGGCGGCATTACCTCCCCATCGCCGGCAAGGACGACTTCACCGTCCGCCGCCTGGTGCTGGACCACCCGCCGGAACTTGGATTGGCGCGGGAGCCCGCATGGGTGGAACGCCTTCTGCGACGGGCGCTTGCCAAGGACCCGGAGGACCGCTTCGAAAGCGCCCGCGAGATGCGGGAGGCTCTCGGTGGGGCTCGAGGCGCGGACTCGTTGCGTATCGACCAGGTTGCACCCACGCCGACGACTCCGATTGGGTAGTAGGTTGCTGGGCCGCCTTTCGCCGTGACCACCGCAACCACCATGGCCGCGCCCCGCCATGGCCGTTCATGCGGATCGCTGCGGCAGTCCTTGTTGCCCTGCTGGCCGGATGCTTCGGCTCGGATTCCGGCCAAGACTCGGGGCCGGGCCCGGAGGAGGTTGCCGGCCCGCCCGGCTTGGGCATAGCACTCGGGAAAGTCATTGACAGCGGGCCGGGTCTGCTGCACATGGTCCCCTTAGGCGATGGCTCAGGCAGGCTGCTGCTGGTGCATCAAAAAGGGCTAATCCAGATGCTCGACGGGGGCGTGCTCAGCGACTGGGCAAATCTCTCGGACCGGGTGAACGCCGCCAGCAGCGAACAGGGCCTCCTGTCCATCGCGTTGGCGCCGGACTACGCCACCAGTGGCCGGGTGTATGCCGACTACACGGGTGCCGGGGGCCAGACGCGCGTCAGCCGGTTCAGTGTGGATGAGGCGGGTCGACTGGACCCGGATTCCGAGGAGGTCCTCCTGAGCGTGGAGCAGCCATTTTCCAACCACAACGGGGGTCATATCCTGTTTGGGCCCGACGGCATGCTGTACATCAGCCTGGGGGACGGCGGGGCCGCGGGCGATCCGATGGCCAACGGACAGAACCCGGGCACGCTGCTCGGCAGTATCCTGCGTATCGATGTCTCCGGCCCCGGCGGCTATACGGTTCCCGCCGACAATCCGTTTGTGGGCGACCCCCGCGGCGCCGACGAGGTGTGGGCGTACGGCCTGCGCAACGTGTGGCGCATGAGCTTCGACGGGGGCCAGACGGGCGCCTTCTGGACGGCAGATGTGGGGCAGAACGCCTGGGAAGAGGTCAACCGGGTTCCGGCTGCCCGGGGGGGAGCCAACTATGGCTGGAGCCTCTTCGAGGGCGACCACCACTTCCCCGCTGGCGGCCGTGCGGCGGAGGTTCCTGGCATGATCTACCCGGTCACGGAGTACGACCACGGCGACGGTTGCAGCATCACGGGTGGGTACGTGTACCGTGGCTCGGCCGTGCCCGATCTGGCCGGTCGGTACGTGTTCGGGGACTATTGCTCCGGCACGATCTGGGCGATTGACGCCAATGCTACGGGCCCTGTCGATCCGAATGTCCTTCTGATGACGGAACTGCGCATCAGCAGTTTTGCCGTCGATGCGGCGGGGGAATTGTACGTACTGCACCACGGCGGCACGCTGTATCGCTTCGAGGCCAGCAGCACGGGATAGCAGGCGGGCAGGCAGCGGGCAGGCAGCGGGCAGGCAGCGGGCAGGCAGCGGGCAGGCAGCGGGCAGGCAGCGGGCAGGCAGCGGGCAGGCAGCGGGCAGGCAGCGGGCAGGACCCTGGTGGGCTCACGCGGCAGGCCGGCAAAAAGCCCTTTTAAGGATCCGACAGAAGGCCCCGCCTCAATGGTCACGCCAAGCCCGCCAGTCAACGAATCCATCCTCGTGACGGGCGCGACGGGTTTTCTTGGGCGCCACGTGCTCTTCCGCCTCGCGGCCGAGGGCAAAGTCAGCGCTCACGCGCTGGTGCGCCCCGGGCGACCGCTGCCCCCGTGGCTGGAAGGCCACGAAGTCGTGCGAGGTGACATCACCCGACCGAAGACTCTCCCGGAACTGGCCCGCGGCTCCACGGTCGTTCACCTGGCCGGCGTGGCAGATCTCGGGCGCTGCGAGCGTTACCCCCGCCTTGCGGCCCGTGCCCATGTGGAGGGAACCCTCAACGTTCTGCGCATGGCAGCGGCGGCCGATGCCCGTGTTGTCCTGGCCAGCACGGCCCAGGTGTATGGCCCCCTCGCCGGCCGCATCAACGAGGGACGGGCGCTGACGCCAACCAGCGTGTACGGCGCCACCAAGGCCGCCGCAGAGCACCTGTTGTCCGCCTTCGCCGATCGGGTCCCCAGCGTGGCGATCCGGCTCTTCAACCTGTACGGGCCAGGCCAGGGGCCGTATGCCGTGGTTCCAGCCATCGTCCGGCAGCTCCGCCATCCGGCGACCCGGGCGTTGCAGCTCAACGCCCTAGGTCCCCGGCGGGATTTCCTCTGGGTCGAGGACGCCGCCGACCTCATCATCCGCGGGGCGCTCGGCGACGCAACCGGCGTGGTCAACGCCGCCTCCGGCCAGTCGCGCACCATCGGCGAGGTCGCCCAGGCCGCGCTGGAAGTGTCGGGGCGGCGCCTGCCCATTGAGGCAGCCCCGGGGAGGCCGGAGTCCGAATTCCAGGTATCCGTGGAGCGAGCCCTGAGGCAGTTTGGCTGGCGCCCGACGACCTCCCTGGCGGCCGGGCTAGGGAAACTGCTTGGCGGGTCCGGCGTCGGGACTAGCGCCTACAAGTGATTTCATAACCCCAAGCGACGGCGTCTGATCGATGTTCCATGGGCCGTCGTTGAGGCCGGTGGATGATCCAGGCACAAGCTTGCCGCCCTCGAAGTGGGCCGAACGGGCAAGGGCCAGGGTTTTGTCGTGGCCGTTCTTGGCATCATCGACGGAGGCACCGAGCATGCCCTCGGGCCAGGATTCGTGGACTCCCGTCCTTGGGAGTCTAATGTAAACGCCGGCGCTGGGGGAGGACCGGTTTCCGATGATGTCGAAGAACCGGTCCTTCTGCGTTGTCCTGGATTGGAGTGCGGTTGGGCTCGACACGGCCGCCCCCGGCCCCCGGGGCAGACCTACTTCGCCCGTCAGCGGACCACGCCCCCGGCGCGCACCTTGATGCACCGACGCCAGCGCAATTCCCCCCATGGTCGCCTCCCGGCCACGTCAAGCCAAGCGGTCAGCCACGCTGCCATTCAGCGCCATGGCCGTGATCGCGACACTGGTTGCCGCCGGCTGCTTCACGTCGCCTCCTCCTGAAGAGCGCGATGAAGTCATGGAGGCGGTCTACGACGATTCGGGACGCATCGTCCGCATGGACAGCCGCCCCCGGGACGACCATGTCCGCGTCGATGCCAGCATCCAGCCCCGTGTTGCCCAGTTGGCCGCCCGCACCGAAGCCACCCGGGAGGTCGCACGAGTGGTCGACCGCGCCGGCGTGCCGTCGGACTTCGTGGCGTCGGAATTGCTCCTGTTTGGCGACGACGCCGAACTGCAGCGCTTCCTGGACACGTACGACGCCGAAGTGGTGTACAGCTCTGCGCGAGCGCCTGCGCCGACCTCGCAGTTGCCATCGGCGTCGGGGTCCAGCGACTCGACATCGGCGCCGGCAGCGGGCAGCCTCGCGGCGGGCACACCGTATCACCTGTTGCGCTTCCCGGACCTCCACGCGGAGACTGCCAACCGCGCCCGGGACATGCCGTGGCAGGTAGGCACGCCGGCCCAGGATTTGCTGATGAGTCAACTCAAGCGGCTCAATGGGGCGGGCGCCACCGACGGACACAAGGCATGGATCGTCATCGAATCCGCGGCCATGGAGGATGAAATCATGGTCCTTCTGCGTCCAGCCCCCGGCGCGCCGGAGCCTGATGACGAGGTCATGGTTCTCCTGCGTCCCTCCTCCGGTCAGAGCGACCTGGCGTTCATCCTGGAACGGGCCCGGAGCGAACCGATGGAAATCGTCCCGATGGCTGCGGCCGGTGACGAAATCATGGTCATCCTCCGGCCAGCGCCCGGGGCCGCCTCGACCGCGACCCCCGGTTACGAGTTGACGATCCTGCTGAAGCCAGGCCACGAACGGCCCGACGATCTGGTCCGCCTGGTGGCGGCGTCTCGGGCGGCAGCACCCAACCCGGATGCTCGCCCGGGCAGCGGCGAACCGGAGATTCACCTGCGCTTTTCGAGCGACGACGGCTTGGCGCTGATGGCGCTCTACGCCGATGCGGCGGTGGGTGGCTTTGCGGTGTCGCCCAACTGGGTCGGCGAGCCGGCGCTCAACCACTTGCAGGCGCCGCAGCAGACGTTCCTGGACGGCCGCAGCCTGGAGTTCCCCAACGGCAGCGGCCAGGGCTATGATCAGGACGCTTCCAAGTGGTACTACATGCGCGACGGGACCGCCGCCGACATTGGCGTCTTCCCGGCATGGCAAACGCTGGAGCGAACCGATCGGCTGGAGAACAAGGTGCCCGTGGCACTGGTAGACAAGGACTTCTTCCCCGACGCCGACTACCCGCTGCACCTCGGCTGGCCGCTGTTGAACGACTTCAACGAGCTCAATGGCGGCGACCCCAGCGAGGGTCGCCACGGCGACCTTGTCGTCAAGGTGGGTTTCGGCGTGGCCGACAACCTGTACGGCGTGGCCGGCCCCGGCGGACCCGTGTCCGAACTGCTCCTGGTTCACATGGACTACAGCCTCGACCAAACCCTCCAGGCGCTCGACGCCGCCGTCCAGCACGGCATCAAGATCGTCAGCATGAGTTACGGCTGGTACGTCACGGGGGTGCTCTCCGAGAAGTACACCTGGCACCAGGAAGTCAAGGGAACGGCGGCCAAGATGCAGGAGTACCGAGATGCGGGGCTGCTGATCTTCGCGGCGGCGCACAACCACAACCGCAACCTGGACCAGTTTGCCTGCGGCGTCATGTTGTCGTGGACGATCTGCCAGGAGCAGTTGCACATGGTGCCCTGCGAGTTCGACGCCGTGGTTTGCGTCGGCGGCCTGAACTTCAACAGCAAAAATCGCTACTTCAAGGACAGCGACTCCGGGTCCAATCTCGCCATGCCGTGGGTGACCGCGTGGGGTCAGGCGCTGCCGCAGGACGCCCTCATCATCAACTCGCTGCCGGGCACGGTGGACATCTTTGCCCCGTGGCCCCTCTACTGGTCGACCCCTGGCGCCGCGTCGGCTGGAACAGGTGGCGGAACCAGCGCGGCGACCCCGTTTGCCGCCGGCATCGCTGCGCTGATCTGGGCCGTCAATCCCGGGCTTGACCCTGATGGCGTCGAGGCGATCCTCCGCCAGACGGCGCACAGCAGCCCTGATGCGTTCGTGCCCCGCACGGTCAACGCCTTTGGTGCCATCAAGTCCATGCTGTGCCCCAATGAGCCAGACATCTACATCACCAGCCCCACCGAGGGCTCGATTTACGCGCTGGGCCAAAGCGTGCCCTTCGCGGTAGGAGGAACCGCCGCGGAGCCGGTGGTCGTGCAGTGGTTTGGCAGCCTCGCCGGCGACTTGTCGACGCAGCACAGCTTCTCCCGCAGCAACCTCCAGCCCGGCGCCCACGAGGTGCAGATCGTGGCCCACGACGCCTGCGGCACCCGGGTGGAGGACCTCACGCACTTCACCGTCAGTTCGCAGCCGACGGTGACCATCACGAGCCCCGCTGACGGCGGCACCCACGACCCCACCCAAACGCTGAGCCTGGGCGCATCCGAGCCCCCTGTAGGCAATCCATGCCGGGGCCTGCCGGCGCTGGCGTGGGTGTGGACCAGCAGCCTCCAGGGCGAACTGGCCCGCGGCCTAAGCGCGCAGGTGACCCTCCAGCCGGGCGTGCACCGCATCACCCTCAGCGCTTCC